>JBIIEG010000040.1:0-7781 GCA_044237955.1 Gammaproteobacteria bacterium | reverse complement strand
TCTGTTAACCAGGTATATTGTTGACCTTCTTTCCCAACGATAGGGGTTGGCAAGAAGGGCCTTAAACGTTCAGCGACAGCAACAGGTCCTGCACCTGGTCCACCGCCTCCATGAGGGGTAGAAAATGTTTTGTGCAGGTTCATGTGAATCACATCAAAACCCATATCCCCTGGACGCACTTTGCCGATAATCGCATTTAAATTTGCGCCATCGTAATAAAGCAATCCACCTGCTGCATGTACTAATTTAGCAATCTCTTGAATGCGACGCTCAAACATACCCAGTGTAGAAGGATTGGTTAACATAATGCCGGCTGTTTTAGGTCCGAGCGCTGCTTTCAAGGCTTCTATATCCATATCCCCTTCCTTATTGGTGGGGATTTCACGCACGGTATAACCACACATCACAGCAGAAGCAGGGTTGGTACCATGCGCTGCGTCGGGCACTAAAATTTCAGTACGTTCTGTATCGCCACGAGATTCATGATAAGCACGGATAATTGCAACACCGGCAAATTCACCTTGTGCGCCTGCCATGGGTGTTAAAGAAACACCCGTCATCCCTGTGACGATCTTTAGATATTCCTGCAGCTCATATAAACAACCCATATATCCCTGACTAAAACGCGGCAATGCCAGCGGGTGTCTGCCCGCGATATCCGGCAAAAAAGCCAAGCGATGTGCGCGTGGGTTGTATTTCATCGTACACGAACCCAGCGGATAAAAATTAGTATCGATGGAGAAATTTTTTCGTGATAGCAACGTATAGTGACGCACGACTTGCAACTCCGATACTTCCGGTAGCGTTGGCTTGGTTTTGCGTAAAAGTGATTTGGGTAAATCGCTGGTATCAAAAGATAGGTGTGGTGCTTGGGCTGTGGCAGTACGACCTGAAACAGATTGTTCAAAAATGAGCATAGTGGATTTTCTCACGAGAAAATTTGAAGGGATTAAGTATACCGAAAGCTATTCGCTTGAGAAGAGTTTTTGACAGCAATTCCCGCTGAAATGTCATTTAATTTATTTTATTGGTATCATTTTGAAACTTAATCAATATAAATTTCCACGGAAGGAAAAATATATGACAGTAGAAAATCCCCAAAAAGACTTGGAGGTGACAGCCCAAGGACGCGCGCGCTCCTCTAACTTATTATCATCGCCACCGGCGCCAGCAACGCAATACACAACTGCTGCTCATGCCGCATCTGAAGATGAGGAAGGACCTACCTCTTCAGATGACGATCATGATAAAGAAGTTCCTCCATCGCAGACTTGCTCTCGCAGACCCTCCTATATTCCCCAAAACGCTGCTGCTGATACCGAAATAGACAAAGTTAACGCGTCGCTTGTTAAGCTAAAAAAAATATCTAATTCCTTAACCAACTCCAGAATTCATAACCTTATAGTGATCACAGAAACAGAAAAAAAAGATAAAGAGGAAAAACTTTTTCTTCAAGAGTTGATAAGACAGCTGCCTTGTGATCATCAAACAAACATAACTATAGGGAATCTACTGAATGAGGTGGTTAATCGCATAGAAAAATTAGAAACATATAGGGCGCCCATTTATACATATGCTTATTTTCAAACATTTGAAGAAATTCTCGTTTTATTGAATACAACGGAGCATTACTTACCACCCTACAAAAGGCCGTCAAGCAGATTGGGGACAACTTGCAGACTAGAGTTCGTGGGAGTCATAGCAAAAGAGCTTATTAACCAGCCTGTAGAAACCTGGATTTTAGAGCGGAGAGTGGTGGGTGGATTGACGAAGATTGTCTTGCCGGATCCGAGCAAACAGATGGTGTATGGCATACGCCAGAGATGTATCTTTTCACCAGATCATTTGCGGCTTGAGCCATCAGCAGAAGGCCTGGACCGTAAAAAACGGATTCCAGTTATGATGCCGGCGGATATTGAACAGACACAGCTAGGACGGCCTGCTAGGCATGTGGTCTTTGGTTACGACGCCAATCTTTATACCCCTGTCTTGCCTGATATTGAGGCAGAGGCAGAAGAAGCCAAGCAAGATGATGCACATGCCAAGAGCCCAACACACGCTACCATCACCATCAAATTTTTAGACCTCAAAGCGCATCCTGTCCCAGCTGATATACAAGAGGCATTTTCTAAAAGCCAAATTCAGTTTGGGCACTTGAAAGAAATGCATTTTAGCCCCGTTAATGATCCTGACACCCCTACAAAGATACAGGTCCCCAGAGCACATGCGTTTGAGCTGTTGCAACAGATGATGGAACATTACCATCGCCAAAACTACCTGGTTCAATTGAGTGATGAGAGTTATGCGAATTTGTTGACAGACATTTGTCGTGACATAGAAAAAGTGGTTATTTCGATGAGAAATACCTTTGATGGAAAAAAACACAGTCAGCGGGCATCAAACAATGTGTTTTCTGATGTTGAATTAGTTTGGGACGAAGAGAGGAAGAAACTTTTTGGTCTAAAAAAGCTGATTGCTAAACTACTTCCAGAACTTACGCTACCAACTGATGAAGATCCCTCCTCTCATGAAGATTCATCCTTTGGTGAGGCTGACTCATTATGGAAATCTGAGTACTGCGCTAAAGATTTTTTATTGAGAAAACAGCTGCATGCCATATCAAATAAATATGGCGCTGTTGTGTCGCACATAGATGACTTAAGATGCGAGATCCCGATTCTTCTGAGAGAACAAGCAGAAAACACTGCACTTGTATGTGCTCAAAATGTGCTCCTGAAAAGAATACAGCAACTTGTTTCAGCCAAGCTTGCGCATGATAGTCCACGCAAAACAGCTCATGAAGCTTTTTTTCAAGCTTGGAATCAATTTCAACAGACCATCATTGATTTACTAACTCATTTACCGCCTCATTTACTGCCTCATTTACTGCCTGATGGAATGGCTGCTGAAAAAGCAAAGGAACAAGATAATGGAGAAGAGGGTCTGGCAGATTTCATCATGAATGATGCTTTTAAGAGTCTTTCTGAATCTAATAATGTTGAAGAATTTTTAACGTTCTCCTTACCTGAAAATCATCCAAGTTTGCCACAAGGCAAACTTGATCATATAGAAACTGCTGCCCGCAATTTATTCAAAGCGCATGAACAGCGGATGCCTTACTTAAAAGACCTACTTCCATATGTGATAAATAGCCTTCCCAGAGTCGAGAATATTGCAACATTGATAGATAGTTTTCCCTGTAATCATCTTTTACAAGAGGATTTTTTCTGTGTGGAATCTGCCATAACTGAAGCATTTACTGCGTATACAGATCAAAAAGAAGTTTTACTTCAAGCAATCAATGTATATGTGAGCAAAGATTCTTTTTTATGCCAACCCCTGCGTGACCTTAAGCCTTTGCTCATACAGCTCATGCTCGGCGAGGAAACATCACTCTATTTGAGCGGAGGGAAAAAAATTCAGGAGCAGTTACTGACCAGAATAGCCGATAAACTTCGATGTCATGCCGATCTATATTCCTCCCATGAAGTTGCCGCAAGAGATGCATCAACAGCAAATGCGAATTGCGCTATGATGGAAGAGCTATTGAAGAGCCCTGTAAAGAAAAAACGCAAAATAGCCAAGCAAGGAGTCCATTTTGCCGAGGGTACAAAAGATCCACAACCTACAGTGCTCTACAGCCCTTTGCCATTGCGCAGTTCCACAAGCTTCATTCTTCGCGCGTTTTCTGATTATGATACTAAAGGGTTCAGTCGATCAGCTGCAAACGTATCACCCCAACCTATAGACGCGTGGGAACAGGGATTTTTACATTTGCAAAAATGGCTGCCTGGTTTTGTTGGTGCTGCATTGGCATTGCCGATATTAGGCTACCAAGAACCACAAATTCACCCTGAACTAAATCATTTTCAAACAAAGTGGTTTAAAAAAGCGGCAGAGATATTGCGGATGCAATTGCGTGCGAATGCAAAAAATCAAGCGGAGCTGTTAGCAATTGATGGCTCTTCTGGCATTTTAGAAAATAAAACGGTTCTCCCTCCTCAATACTTGCAGCAGTTCTGTGAGTTATTGGGCTTTCAGGCTATGATTAGATATAAGGATGAAGCTAGAGGGATCGTATGTGCATCTGATGAAAAAATGAAACGTTTGAATTTGCCAAGGCTCGTGCTTTTAATGACGGGGGATCCAGGCAAGGAATACTTTCAATTTTTATTTAAACGAAATAAAGTTGAGAAGCCTGAATGCATCTATGTCAGATCGGATTTTGATTCTGGCATTCCTGCAGTTATTGCTGCTATACATGCCCATATATTAAAGCATGCAGAGCTATATAGTAATTACATGGAAAAATATCCAGATGTTCGGCATGCCAGTGCTGCAGTCGCTCTCCCGCGGCCTCGTGCACCAGACCCATTAAGCCATGCTATGTATGATCCTCAGAAAAAAGAAAGAAGACCGATTCAAACCCAGCAATTTCTGCTGAAAAAAAGATCAGAAATTGCTGAAATAGAACGAGCATCCTGTTTACCTAAAAAATGAGCCCCTATTATTATGATGAGAGTAAAGAACGATTTCGAATTTAATAGCATCCAAGATTTTATTGAGGAAGCTAGATTGCGCATCAAAGACGAAAACCAAAAGATTCTGATCTGCCTAGATGTTGATGGGCCTCTTAATATTATGAGGACATATATTGAAGAAATAATGGTACGTACAACAAAATCTTGGCTGCGGGAACAGATTAATGATGTTGTAAGTACCAATAAGATCCGTGAACAAGTCTTGTATGAGCTTCTCCTTGAATCTTGTGATGAAGAGACTCAAAAAGAAATAAAATTAAAAGCACAAGCACAAGCACAAGCACAAGCACAAGCACAAAAAAAAGTACAAGAAAAAGGACCAATAGACGTCCTCATTGAAGTACTGGCTTTGGGGTACGCTATGGAAAGATCAGCTGATGGTGAAAAATTGGCAAAAGTTCGCCATGGACAACCATTAGAAGCAGAAACGCTGATTCCATGTTTAGTCGATGCGTTGGATGAATTTCCGAACTTATATATTTTTGGTCTGACCGCAAGGCCTCCTAAAGCCGCAAAAAACTTCGAATGGATCATGCAACAAGCATCACTTAATAGCAGATTAGAAAAAGATGCATACGAAAAACGTATGAAAAGTCGCATGAAAGAAGCTGGACTAACTGATGAAGCTGTAACACAACATTTCAAAAAAAGCGAACTTAAATATCCGGTTCATTTTTCTCCCTATTGTATCGCCGGGGGACAAAACGACAAAGGTGAGGTGCTTGGAAAAACTATCGAAATGTTGGAAAAACGGGGTGGTGAAAAAGTAACGCTCGTCGCTTTTATTGATGATAACAAGTGGTATGTTGATCAGGTAATAAAAACATGTGAATCAAGACCTGGTGATTGTGGCTATGTTATTGGAAAGCAGAATGTTATTGGGTCGAAAGAAATTAATGCTCTGATTGCAGAGAATGCTAATATAAGGCTTGAAGTTGAGATGGCTATACACAGCGCTGCGAATAACCCGCTATTAGATGGAGATTCATCGTCACATAGGCTACATAGGAACTGTCTTTGTGTAACAGCTCTACTAGAGAAACTAAAAAAACAAGAATCTTTAGATATAAATAGAGAAGAGTATCTGCAATTAGGTCAGCAAATATTAGCTGAGCAATTCAAACTCCCAATGCTACGTCCTGATGAAATTGCTGAAAAATTAGCTCACCCGCATTTCTTTTCTCCTGGACCTATACTGGAAAACTCCCGACCACCTCCAGAGGCTCCTGATGAGAAGTCAGGCATGATGAGCTCCGCTTTCCGCTGAAAAACACATCGGGCTTGCTTCCTTGTTTTAACGCGTCGCGCAAAACAAGTTCGCACTCGTCCCACCAGGGGAGATACAAAAATTCAGCCGGCCAGGGGAGAGAACTGCATCTCTCCCCCCTGACAACTCCCCATTGCCCCTGTTCGTCTAGTTAATGCGTGCGAATGTACGAAACAATTCTTTAAAACACCTTACCAGTACTGTGGAAACAAGGCGGCGGGAATTGCTGCTGTTGGCAAATTAAAATGGTATGAATGCCTCATCAATATTATATTTCTATCTCCAATCCTGCTGCGACCCCCTCCCCATAATCAGGATCTGCTTTTAAAAAATGTGCGATTTGTACTGCTTGAACATCAGGTGGTACATTTTTCATGCTCCCTACAATATTCTCAATCAACCGTTTTCTTGCAGGCGCATCCATCAATCTAAAAAGATTTCCTGCCTGTGTATAGTCATCGTTTTCGATTCTATGATCGTGGCGATCTATGCTGCCTTCTAAAGACATCGCTGGTTGTCGATGTTTTTTATCTTCGCTCACATCACCTTTTGCATTCGGTTCATAGTTTGCTGCTGCGCCTCCGTTATCATCAAAACGCATTGCGCCATCGCGTTGATGATTATGGAAAGGACAGCGCGGCTTATTCACGGGCAATTGCTGATAATTACTGCCCACGCGATAACGCTGTGCGTCAGGATATGAAAATAAACGCGCCTGCAATACTTTATCTGGCGAGAATCCCATGCCAGGTACAATATTACTCGGTGAAAATGCGGCTTGTTCTACCTCTGCAAAATAATTTTCTGGATTTTTATGGAGCACTATCTCGCCGACCTCTATTAATGGATGCATCGCATGCGGCCATACTTTGGTGAGATCAAACGGATTGACGTGAAAATTTGCAGCCTGCGCTTCGGTCATAACTTGCACATACACCCCCCATGCGGGATATTTTTGTGCTGCAATCGCTTCAAATAAATCCTGTTGCGCATAATCGGGCGCCATACCTGCTAACAATTTAGCGGTGTGAGCTGCTAAGTTCTTAATGCCTTGCTTTGTTTTAAAATGCCATTTTATCCAAACGCGTTGATTGTCTGCATTGATAAAACTAAATGTATGACTGCTAAAACCATCCATATACCTATAACCATCCGGCGTTCCCCGATCTGAAAACAAAATCGTCATTTGATGCAATGCTTCAGGTGACTGAGACCAAAAGTCCCACATCATCGTGGGTGATTTAAGATTTGTCTGTGGATCACGTTTTTGCGTATGCACAAAATCAGGAAATTTTAAGGGATCGCGAATAAAAAATACGGGCGTATTATTACCGACCATATCCCAATTACCCTCTTCTGTATAAAACTTCACCGCAAAACCACGTGGATCTCGCTCTGTATCTGCCGACCCTTTTTCACCACCTACCGTAGAGAATCGGACAAAAATAGGTGTTTCCTTACCGATGTGTGAAAATAATTTTGCTTTTGTGAGATGTGAAACATCACGCGTCACTGTGAAGGTGCCGTATGCACCTGAACCTTTGGCATGCACAACACGCTCGGGAATACGTTCGCGATTGAAATTAGCTAATTTTTCAATTAAATGAAAATCTTCGAGTAATACCGGCCCACGCGGGCCTGCTGTTAAACTATTTTGATTATCTCCGACAGGAATGCCAGAAGCGGTCGTCAATGTTTTTTTTGTAGATGTCATGGGTTTAGCTCCTTATTTTTTGATGTCCTGTGAAAAATATCATCTTCTTTATTGATTCTTAAAATCAATTATTCTTATAATGATGATAGCTAAATACTATAATTAAAATAAGACAATGGATCTACAATCCATCAAATATCTCAACAACTACAAATAATTTATCAGATTCGCGCGAAAAACCTCGTCCTTCAGGACGGGGATGAATAGCGCGGATGGCGCAGCCATCCTTGATTTTTTGTCTTAGTGAGGCGTCTGTTGT
>JBIIEG010000154.1:0-3044 GCA_044237955.1 Gammaproteobacteria bacterium | reverse complement strand
GTACCAGATATGTGGATTTTCCCCTTTTTTAGCGCCTATCAATTCAGCGATCACAAGGGTGTATGTTTTTTTACTGGAGGCAGAAAGCAATTTCACCATCCAGTCATCATAATCAGCACCGTTGTAAACAACGATATCTGCTTTAGCAATGGCTCTGGCGATAGTGGGGCTTGCGGTGAATAAATGCGGATCCTGTTCGGGGTTTTGCATGATACTGGTTACGGCTACTTGGTCTCCCCCTAATTCCTGGGCAACTTCACCATAAAAATTTTCGGCAGCAACCAGTTGAATCTGGGCAAAGGCAGCAGGTATTTGATACATTATTCCGCAGAGAAACAGAATAAAAAAACGGGTGATTTTCATGAAGCTCCTTGATAGGTCTTGGGTAAAAATTGTGGTAACGTTACCACACCAATATACTTTTATGGAGTCATTATTTTCTCAGGAGCGCGGACGGCCCGTCCGCTGTTTTTAAAAAAATGCGGGCGGGCTGCCCGCGCTCCCGGGGTCTCACAAAACCAATATACCTCTATGCAAAACTCCCTCACTGCCCTCTCTCCACTTGATGGTCGCTATAGCGAAAAATTAGATATATTGCGGCCTTTTTTCAGCGAATACGGACTCATGCGCTATCGACTGCTGGTCGAAATTCGCTGGTTAATGGCGCTGGCCGAACAGGCTGATATTCAAGAAGTCCCGCCACTGGATGCAGACACTAAACAATTGCTTGAAAATTTATGGACAGATTTTTCATTGGACGATGCAGCGGGCATTAAAGCCATTGAAGCCACCACCAATCACGATGTCAAAGCCTTAGAATACTTCATCAAAGAACGCGTACAAAATCACCCCCAACTCGCTAAAGTCAGTGAATTTATACACTTTGCCTGCACCTCCGAAGACATCAATAATCTGGCGTACGGCTTAATGCTCAAACAAGCACGTGATGAGGTGTTACTGCCATACATGCATCAGCTCATCGACACGCTACACGAAATGACGCATGAACACGCCCATCAACCCATGCTGTCACGCACGCATGGACAAACTGCCTCTCCCACTACCGTCGGCAAAGAATTTGCCAATGTGGTCGCACGGCTAAAAAGACAAATCACACAGTTACAGCAAACTACCCTGCTAGGGAAAATGAATGGCGCGGTGGGTAATTTCAATGCGCATAGCATTACTTATCCCAACATAGATTGGCCTGTTTTTTCAGAACAATTTGTGACGCAATTAGGACTGACCTGCAACACCTGGACAACACAAATTGAGCCGCACGATTACCTGGCAGAATTTTTTCACATCCTCATGCGCTTTAATCAGATTTTGTTAGATTTCAATCGAGATGTCTGGGGCTATATTTCACTAGGCTATTTCAAACAAAAAATCAAAGCGGGTGAAGTCGGGTCATCCACCATGCCACACAAAGTAAATCCTATTGATTTTGAAAATTCGGAAGGAAATATTGGCCTTGCCAACGCCATTTTAGAACACATGGCTGCTAAATTGCCGATATCACGCTGGCAGCGCGATTTAAGTGATTCGACTGTTTTGAGAAATATGGGTACGGGTATAGGACATACCCTATTAGCCTGGCAGTCTATTTTTAAAGGCTTAAACAAATTAGAAATTAACACGACGCGCTTAGATGAAGATTTAAATCAAAATTGGGAAGTATTAGCTGAAGCGATTCAAACAGTGATGCGGCGTTATGGTATAGAGCAACCTTATGAAAAACTCAAAGCACTCACACGCGGACAGACGATAACTGCTGCCACATTAAAACAATTTATTGAGACGCTGGATTTGCCAGATGCTGTGAAAAAAACACTGGCTGAATTAACACCAGCGACTTATATCGGTAAGGCTGTTGAGTTGGCAAAAAAAATATGATGAAGAGATTGCTTAATATCCATCTACCTCGTCGTTGCGAGGAGCGTTTTTTGCGACGAAGCAATCCAGAAAAAAACCAAAATAGATACTTTAAAAAATCACGCATGAATAGATTACTTAATATTTTTTCCTGGGTTGCTTCGCTAAAAACGCTCGCAATGACGAGTGGTGAGTCATGGACGGGTGATGCGTCATGATCGATACAAACGGTTTCAGACTCAATGTTGGCATTATTCTAGCCAATCCTTCAGGACAACTTTTCTGGGGAAAAAGAGCAGGCAAAAGAGACGCCTGGCAGTTTCCACAAGGCGGCATGCAGCACAACGAAACACCTGAAAAAGCGATGTATCGAGAACTCTACGAAGAAATTGGTTTGGCAAAAAATGATGTGCAAATACTCGCGCAAACACAACAATGGTTCCACTATTATTTACCAGAACACTTGCTACGACATCATCAAAAACCATTATGCATTGGTCAAAAACAAAAATGGTTTTTATTGCGTCTTTTGAGTGATGAACAGACTATTGATTTTAATCACACAGCTAAACCCGAATTTACAGCCTGGTGTTGGATAGATTATTGGACACCGCCCAAACAAGTCATCGCATTCAAGCAAGAAGTCTATAAAAATGCATTAGAAGAACTGCAACCGTTTTTAAGCTAAAACGAGATTGCCCTCTCCCTACCCTCTCCCAAAAAAGGGAGAGGAGAAAAAAAGCAAACCTATGCTCAACATACTCAGACGCATCATCCAAGACGTCAACACAGCACAGGACTTACCTGAAGCGCTGGAGATTGTCGTCGATGGTGTAAAACAAACCATGGGTACTGAGGCTTGTAGTATTTTTTTAATCGATGAAGAACATGGCGAAAACACACTGGTTGCAACCAATGGTTTAAATAAAGCCCTCATCGGTAAAGTACGATTAAAGCTCGGGGAAGGTATTATTGGCTTAATCAGCGAACGAGCAGAACCCATCAATGTAAGCAATATATCCGCTCATCCCAACTACATACACTACCCAGGTTTGGGTGAAGAAGTACTCAAAGCTTTTCTCGGCGTTCCCATCATCCATCAACGTCATGTCTTAGGCGTACTGGTTGTTTATCAACGCGAAGAACGTTGTTTTGATGAATCAGAAGAA
>JBIIEG010000190.1:0-2721 GCA_044237955.1 Gammaproteobacteria bacterium | reverse complement strand
ACTCTCTGGCATCATCGCGCACTCTGTCGCAACAAGTAGCCTCTTATTTAACCTAAACAAACAGCCTAAAGATCACGCACTGACAGGTGTTGCAGGTGCCCCCGGTATCGCAATTGGACACGCCCTTATTATTTATCCGCTCGCTGATATCAACGCAGTACCGGAGCGCAAAATACCCAAAAAAGAAATACCTTCTGAAATCACACTCTTTCAATCTGCGCTCACCACAACGCGCAATGTGATACGTACACTTGGCGACAATATGGTCGCACATGGTTTGCCTGAAGAAGAACGCGCATTATTCGATGTCTATTTACGTATTTTAGAAAGCAAAAGTTTTCTGCAGGAAATTATCGACGAAATAAAAAATGGTCATTGGGCACAAGGCGCATTAAAACGCGTACTGGAAAGACATATCTCTCGCTTTGCAGAAATGGATGATGCCTATTTAAAAGAACGCGCCACCGATCTTAAAGATTTAGCAGAGCGCGTACTCTTTCACTTACAGTCACGCGAAAGTCATGCGCGCGCTTATCCCGATAAAACTATTTTAGTGGGCGAAGAAGTCACACCGGCTGCATTGGCAGAAGTGCCTGAAGGTAAATTAGCAGGAGTTGTATCGATCAAAGGTTCCAGTAATTCACACGTGGCTATTTTTGCACGTGCGCTCGGCGTACCTACTGTACTCGGTATTGAAGGGATGAAAATCTCTCAATTAGAAGGAGAAGAACTCATCATCGATGGCTATTACGGCCAGATATATCTCTCCCCTTCTAACGCCTTACGCAGTGAATTTATCACCTTAATTCAAGAAGAAAACGAATTTGACAAGCAGCTTGAAACACTGCGTGATATGCCTGCTGAAACACTGGATAACCACGCCGTTAAATTATTTGCCAACACAGGTCTATCACCTGAAATAGGTCGAGCAATTAACAGCGGTGCAGAAGGTGTCGGTCTTTATCGCACCGAAGTCCCTTTCATGAGCCGGGATCGCTTTCCGAGCGAAGAAGAACAACGCGTTATTTATCGGCAATTATTGCGCGCATTTGCACCTAAACCCGTTGTGATGCGCACGCTGGATGTCGGTGGTGATAAAGCGCTGAGTTATTTCCCTGTGACAGAAGACAATCCATTTTTAGGTTGGCGCGGCATACGCATCACTTTAGATCATCCAGAAATTTTCTTAACGCAACTACGAGCGATGCTACAAGCCAGTGTTGGTTTAGATAATCTGCAAATCATGTTCCCAATGATTACCAGCGTATCAGAAGTAGAAGAAGCGATACGTTTATTCAGACAGGCTTTTAATGAAGTGGTGGCAGAAGGATTAGATATTAAAAAACCAGCTTTGGGTGTGATGATTGAAGTGCCTTCCGCCGTGTATCAAGCACAAGCATTGGCGAAGCGTGTTGATTTTTTATCCGTCGGCAGCAATGACCTAACACAATATTTATTAGCCGTAGATCGTAACAATGCACGCGTCGCGAATTTATATAACAGCTTACATCCAGCCGTATTACGCGCGTTGATGCAAGTGGTTGCGGGCGCGCATCGTGAAGGGAAAAGAGTGAGTATTTGCGGCGAGATGGCAACGGATCCTGCTTCTGCAATTTTATTATTAGCGATGGGATTTGATGCGCTGAGCATGAGCGGATCATGCTTGCTGCAAATCAAATGGGTCATACGTAACTTCTCATTGCAGGAAGCCAAAAAATTGCTGGAAGAGGTATTGATGATGGATGATGGGATAGAGATTCGCGCGCACATAGAACAAGCGTTGGAAGAAGCAGGGTTGGGTAGCTTGATGCGCGCGGGGAGATAAGGCTTTGTAGGAATATTCTCAAAAGCATTTACTTCTTCACCGATAAAATAACTGTAATCAGCGTGCTCGTCAGCATCATAATTTGTGTAAACAGATAAAGTAATGCCTGGATTTTTTCGGTTAGGAATTTGATTAGCCATATTTTGACCCCAAAAACGGGACGGCCGGAGGGGGAACGTTTAATAACCTGGATCCCGTGGTCAAACTATCCACGGGATGACGGCCGGAGGGGCTGGTCTTCAGAAGGGGTGTGTGGTGAGCACGCGCCATATCATGTACAAGCTATACCACCACCTTCTGTAATCCCTTAATATTCAACGACAAAGCATCCTCTTTCATCTCAATGCTCACAGAACCACCTGCCATCAAACGGCCAAACAAAAGTTCTTCAGCCAATGGTTTTTTGATGTGTTCTTGAATAAATCGTGCCATCGGGCGAGCGCCCATTTTGCGGTCATATCCATGCGTTGCTAAATATTGTCTGCTGGCAGCGTCTACTTTCAATCTCACGTGTTTGTGTTCTAGCTGCGTTTCCAACTCGACAATAAATTTATCAACAACATGCACCAAGGTTTCATCAGATAAGGGTTTGAAAGAAATCACCGCATCTAATCGATTACGAAATTCTGGCGAGAATAAATGTTTGATGGCTTCTAAATCATCCGTACGACTCTTCTCTTCGGTAAAGCCCATCTTCATGTGTTCAATATCTTCAGCACCTGCATTTGTCGTCATAATCAAAATGACATGATGAAAATCAGCCACACGTCCATTGTTATCAGTCAAAGTGCCATAATCCATCACCTGTAACAACAAGTTGAAAATATCTGGATGCGCTTTTTCAATTTCATCCAATAACACCACAGAATACGGATGTTTAATCACAGCTTCGGTCA
>JBIIEG010000087.1:0-4770 GCA_044237955.1 Gammaproteobacteria bacterium | reverse complement strand
ATAACCTGGCGGTGCACCAATCAAACGCGAAATCATATGGCGTTCCATATATTCAGACATATCAAAACGAGTGAGCTCTATGCCTAATACTTTGGCCAATTGCCGTGTAACTTCAGTTTTACCAACGCCTGTAGGACCTGAGAGCAAAAAACAACCCACGGGTTTTTCCGGCTCTCTCAAACCAGAGCGCGCTAATTTAATCGCGGTTGCTAAAGAATCGATGGCTTCATTTTGACCGAACACCAACATCTTTAAATTACGATCCAGATTTTTCAGCGTTTCTTTATCAGACAAAGACACACTGCCTGATGGGACGCGCGCCATATTGGCAACGACCATTTCGATTTCTTTCACACCAATCACTTTGCGACGTTTAGAAGATTCCTGCAGACGTTGATAAGCACCTGCTTCATCCACCACATCAATGGCTTTATCAGGTAGTTTACGATCATTGATATATTGCTCAGATAATATGGCAGCCGCTTTGAGTGCACGCAGGGTATAAGTCACATGATGGTATTCTTCAAATTTTTCTTTTAACCCTTTTAAAATTTCATACGTTTCTGACGTCGTGGGTTCCACCACATCAATCTTTTGAAAGCGGCGTGTGAGCGCATGGTCTTTTTCAAAAATATTGCGATATTCCTGATAGGTTGTAGAACCCATGCAACGCAACTGACCATTCACTAAAAGTGGTTTAATTAAATTGGATGCATCCATTGCACCACCAGATGCGGCACCTGCACCAATCAATGTGTGTATTTCATCGATAAATACAATGGCGTTGGGTATTTGTCGTAGTGCTTTTAATACGCCTTTGAAACGTTTTTCAAAGTCTCCTCTGTATTTGGTACCCGCTAAGAGGTAACCAATATCCAGGTTATAGATCACGCTGTTTGCAATAGGTTCTGGCACATTGCCTTCTACAATTAAACGCGCCAACCCTTCTGCAATTGCAGTTTTGCCAACACCAGCTTCTCCTACCAGCAAAGGATTATTTTTACGACGTCTGCACAATACTTGTACTGTGCGTTGTATTTCTTCTTTACGTCCGATAAGCGGATCAATTTTTCCGAGTCTGGCTTGTTCGTTTAAATTGATCGCATAACGCTCCAACGTATTTTCGCCTGCCTCCACAGACAGCGTATCTGGATCGATTTCTGAAGGATTAATGCGTTCGCTATCCATATCTGATTCTCCATATTGATTGAGTCTAGAAATACCGCGAGCAATATAACTGATCACATCGGATCTGCGTATATTTTCTTGATTTAAAAAGTAAGCAGCCTGGCTTTCTTGTTCGTTTAAAATTGCAGCTAATACGTTGGCGCTGGTGACCTCTAATTTACCTGTCGATTGCGCTTGAAATACGGCACGTTGCAGCACGCGCTGAAATGCTGCGCTGGGTTGAACATGAAACGCTCGACCGATGGGAACATAAGGGATTGTTTCATCAATGAGCACATCGAGACTGGCATGTAATCGCTGTAAATTTGCACCACAGGCAATCAGTATCTCCACAGCTTCTGTATCTTCCAGCAGTGCGAGCAGCAGATGCTCTACTGTGATGAGTTGGTGACGCTTTTCTTTGGCCTTGCCCAGCGAAAGGCTCAATGTCATTTCTAAAGATTTGCTAAACATGGAAACGATCCTCGTTGTTGATGATATCCCTTGTGATGAAATCAAACTATACCCATTCAATGTGAAGGTACTGGTTTTGTATCTTCACGTTCGAATACAAAACCAGGGGGTTTTACTTTTTTCAGCAATTCACGCCGCCGTGTTTCTCCAGTACGGAAATTGCTGCTGAGATGATACCAATACACCATTGAATGTTTTAGAATGAACTTCTTATAAACGCAAATACAGGAGCTAATTTAACCATGTCTTACGCCAAAGTCACCATTCCCGCACAAGGTGAAAAAATCACCATCAACGCCGACCTGTCACTTAATGTACCACAACACCCTATTATCCCCTTTATTGAAGGAGATGGTATTGGGGTTGATATTACACCACCCATGCAAAAAGTCGTCGATGCAGCCGTCACAAAAGCCTATGGCGGCAAGCGCCAAATTGCTTGGATGGAGATTTATGCTGGTGAAAAATCCACGCGTGTTTATGGACCCGATGTCTGGCTGTCCGACGAAACGCTGGAAATACTGCGTGAATATGTGGTGAGCATCAAAGGACCCTTAACCACCCCTATCGGCGGCGGCATTCGCTCACTCAACGTCGCTATGCGTCAAGCACTGGATTTATACGTTTGCTTGCGTCCTGTGCGTTATTTTGATGGAACACCCAGCCCCTTGCGTCATCCCGAAAAAACCAACATGGTTATTTTCAGAGAAAATTCCGAAGACATTTATGCGGGTATCGAATGGTCTGCTGATTCAGTCGAAGCAGTACGTGTGATCAGCTTTTTACAGAACGAGATGGGTGTTAAAAAAATTCGCTTTCCACAACACTGTGGTATTGGTATCAAACCTGTCTCTAAAGAAGGTACACAACGCTTAGTCGCTCGCGCAATTCAATATGCGATCGATAATAAACAAAGCTCCGTCACGTTAGTACACAAAGGTAATATCATGAAATTTACCGAAGGTGCCTTTAAAGAATGGGGCTATGCAGTTGCACGCGAACGCTTTGGTGCAAAAATGTTAGACGATGGTCCTTGGCATGTATTAAAAAATCCCATCACCAATGAAGACATCGTGATTAAAGATGTAATCGCGGATAATTTTTTACAGCAAATTCTGTTAAGACCCGAAGATTACAGCGTCATCGCGACATTAAATTTAAATGGCGATTATATTTCTGATGCGTTAGCAGCACAGGTCGGCGGCATCGGTATCGCACCCGGTGCTAATTTGAGCGATAGCGCCGCTTGTTTTGAAGCGACACATGGTACAGCGCCTAAATATGCAGGATTGAATAAAGCAAATCCTGGTTCATTAATTTTATCGGCAGAAATGATGCTGCGACACATGGGTTGGGTGGAAGCCGCTGACTTGATCATCAAGGGTATTGGGGCGGCAATTAAAGCCAAAACAGTGACTTATGATTTTGAGCGGGCCATTCCTGGGGCTAAGTTGCTGGGTAGTGCTGAGTTTGGGGATGCTGTGATTCAACATATGTAATTTTTTAGTAACCATTCACCACCGAACAAAGACTGAATGTTTTTTATGCCTTTTTTCTCCTCTCCCATTTTTTTGGGAGAGGGTAGGGAGAGGGCTGATTCAGATTTGTAGGTTGGGTTGAGTGTTTTTCGAAGCCCAACACAGAAGCTCACTATGCATGTGTTGGGCTTCATACAAATCATTCAGCCCAACCTACACTTTTAATGATTGCCCTCTCCCTACCCTCTCCCAAAAAAATGGGAGAGGAGAAAAAAAACATGAAAAACATCCAATCTGTACTAGGTGGTGAATGATTACATTTTTTAAAGGATATCCAAATGGGCCATACACACGCAGAATTGACACTCATCAATCTCTTCACAAAACAAAACATTAAAATTCGAGCACTTGTCGACACAGGCGCAACATTTATGTGCGTGACAGCAAACGAAGCGATGCAATTGGGTTTTGATATCACTGAGGTGGCAACACACGTTGTGACGATGGCAGATGGCCGACAAATCAAAGCACCTCGCATCGCGCCAATCGAAATTGTTTTTGGTAATCGCTCTTATGTCACTGAAGCACTTGTGCTCGGTGATGAAGCATTAATGGGTGTATTACCACTGGAAGCGATGGATTTGATAGTCGATCCACTGCGTCAAAGACTGATCGTGAATCCTGAACATCCAAATTTTCCAGTTGCATTGGCGAAATAACCATACCCATTCAACTTGAATACCCTCAAAATTTTGTGATGCAGCAAACCACCTACCTCGTCATTGCGAGTACACCACCCCCTAAAAATAAGGGGGAAACATGAAAAAAGACCAACCACCTACCTCGTCATTGCGAACGTTTTTTGTGAAGCAACCCAGGAAAAAATATTAAGAATTCTATTCGTACGTGATTTTTTTGGGTTTTCTTCTGGATTGCTTTGAAAATCACTCGCAATGACGAATCAGGAAACCCATGAAAAAACTACTGTGTTTGTTAGCATCACTCCTATTATTCAGTTTACCGATTGCTGCTAACACCTCGCAGTCACCTCTTCCGGTCGATCAAGCATTTGCACTCTCCGCACAATTGTTTGGCCAAGATACCATCGCTTTACACTGGAAAATCGCACCTAAACATTATCTCTATCGTGACCGCCTGCACTTTAAAATTATAAAACCTACAGATGCACAAATAGGTACCATCTTATTTCCCAAAGGCATACCCAAGGAAAATGATATCTTTGGCAAATATGAAGTCTATTTCAATGAAGTGACTATCCCCGTACCCATCGCCCATGCAAGTCCTAACGATCATTTATTAGAAGTCGCCTATCAAGGCTGCGCAGAAGATGGTTACTGCTATCCACCTACCACCCGTCAACTCCAAATTGATTTTAATAAAAGCAGTATTACCATCATCAACCCAAGCAACGCCACAACAAAGGCAATTACGCCACCCAATACAAACATACAAGAAAAACCATTTTTTGATTTATTCTCCGATCATCACATCATCACTTTGTTATTAGCCTTCTTAGGTTTTGGTATTTTGCTTTCATTCACACCCTGCGTATTACCAATGATTCCTATTCTGTCAGGCATTATTGTGGGTCATGAAAAAACTGTACTGCGGGGAAAATCTTTTAGACTCT
>JBIIEG010000066.1:0-5832 GCA_044237955.1 Gammaproteobacteria bacterium | reverse complement strand
GTGTTAATCGACAATCACGACTTCATTATCTTTGACGATGTAATCTACATCTCGGTGAAATAATGCGTGGGAGCGTAATCCGGCATACAAGTGATGCATCAAAGAAATGTTGCCTAGGTCATATAGGCTGGAGCCTTCTTTTAATAAACCGGCTTCGGTTAATAATGTTTCAACAGTGGCGTGTCCTTCTTCTGTTAAATAGGCCTGGCGTGTTTTTTCATCAACAGTGTAATCGCCTGGACCATTTTCTTCTTTTTGTTTGATGAGTTTGGGAATGAGTTTGTTAATGTCTGTGTAGAGATCAGAGCTTTGTTCAGCCATGCCTGAAATAATTAAAGGTGTTCTGGCTTCATCAATTAAAATTGAATCGACTTCGTCGACAATGGCATAGTGCAAATCGCGTTGTACTTTATTTTCTTCGCTAAATGCCATGTTATCGCGCAGGTAATCAAAACCCAGTTCGTTATTGGTGGCGTAAGTAATGTCTGCGTTATAAGCGTTTTTTTTCTGTTCGTGTGATAGGTTCGCGAGATTCACATCGACGCGCATCCCTAAGAATTCATAAATAGGACGCATCCATTCGGCATCGCGTTTGGCGAGATAATCATTCACTGTGACGATATGTACGCCGCGGCCTGTGAGTGCGTTGAGATAAGCGGGCAGGGTGGCGACGAGTGTTTTACCTTCACCCATACGCATTTCGGCGATTTTGCGGGAGTGTAAGACGATACCGCCGAGCAGCTGTACATCAAAATGTCGCATTTTTAAGGTGCGCAAACTGGCTTCACGTACCACAGCAAATGCTTCTGGTAAGAGATCGTCTAGTGTTTCACCTGCTTGCAGACGTGTTTTAAATTCAGCTGTTTTTGCTTGTAATTGTGCATCAGAAAGTTGCTGCATAACCGATTCTTGGCGGTTAACTTTTTCAACCACTTTATGCATGCGTTTGATAAGACGCTGGTTGCGTGTGCCGAATGTTTTTTGAAGTATGTTAAGTAACATGGTTGGTTCGTCCATTAAAAGCGCATCGCTACGCTATTTCTCGTGTTAAAATAGGCAATAATTTTCTGAGTATGTCATAGAATGCCCACCCAATCCAGCCACGATCCGTCTGAATTTACGCCTCGTAAATTGTTCAACAAGGTACGAAAACTATCTTGGTTTAAGCACTTGCTTGACGAGACAAAAACGCTGCGCGTGTTGCAGACGTTGTTTGATCGGGAGTGCCCATTAGAAGTGATGGGGCGATGTCAGGTGTTGGGAATAAAAGAGGCTTGTTTGACTATAGCGACGGATAATGCCAGCTCTGCAACGCAGCTACAATACCGTACAAGGGAGTTGTTGCCAGCATTGCGCAAATATCCAGAATTTACCGGTGTAAAGAGAATTTCTGTGCGTGTTGGCAGGTAGATACAAAAAAGACGATGGACCTATCAAGACTTGCTTATGATAGACCCATCGTCTTTCTTACATTTTGATGATATTTTTGCGGGTTAATTTTTATAACTAACCATCATCTTTATCGTCACCCTCTGGCATGAGAGAAGAGTGATGGTTGATGATGAGCCACTTGTCACCTATTTTTTCATACACATAAGAGAAACGCGCTTTGGTATTTTTGGTTTTCTTAGGATCTTTTGGGTCGGTTAATTTAAACGTGTATATCCCTGTATTAGAAGCCCAGTTACAACCGACAGTGACAAATGTTTGGTTAATAGTGGGGACGGGACTGTTCTTCAAAAAATCAACAAAATAAGCGCGCATTTCTGCATGATTTGTACGAGGGGTATTAGACAATGTTGGCAAAAGAACCCCATTGGTTGCATAGAGTGGCGTGACGACGTCAGGATTTTTTGTTTTTAAAGCTTCAGCCCACTGTGTGAAAAGAGCGCCTACTTGTTTTGTGGTGGGCGTTTCACAATTCGTTGCTTCATTTGCAGCAAGCGCAGCGTGAGGAACGAATAAAGAAAGCAATAAAAATCCAAAAATCCGTATGGTATGTTTCAGTGTTTTCATAGTTTTATATCCTAGTAAGGTTTTTTTAAGACACGCGGATAAACTCTCTCTCTCTCTACGCTTTCCTAATTATTTAAAATACCATCTGACATAGTGATCGTTCGATCCATGCGTGCGGCAAGTGCTAAATCATGCGTAACAATGACAAAGCTTGTATGAAATTGCCGATTAAGATTTAACATCAACTCGATCATTTGTCCAGCCGTCTTATGGTCTAAATTGCCTGTAGGTTCGTCTGCTAATACGCAGGAAGGCTTATTGACTAACGCGCGTGCAATGGCAATACGTTGGCGTTCACCCCCTGAGAGTTCTCCCAGGCGATGTTTTGATCGATGGTTTAAGCCCACAGCGTCTAACATGGCTTGTGCTTGTATTTCTGCAGCTTTGGGTTGTACACCACTGATCAATAATGGCATCGCCACATTCTCCAGGGCATTAAATTCCGGCAGTATATGGTGAAATTGATAGATGAATCCTAAGTGGCGATTACGTAGCTGACTTTTTTTCGTTTCTGATAGGGTATTGATATTAACGCCATCTACCCATACTTCGCCTTGTGTGGGTTTGTCTAATCCACCGAGCAGATGTAGTAATGTGCTTTTTCCTGCACCTGAAGATCCTACGATCGCTAAGCGTTCACTTTTTTGTACAGAAAGGGTGATATTTTTCAGTACATCGACAATCAATGTGCCGTCAGTAAAACTTTTGCTTAAATTTGCGCAGCGCAGTACAACGTTATTATTCATAGCGCAGTGCCTCTGCAGGTTGTGTGCGTGAGGCCTGCCAGGCTGGATAAATCGTAGCAGCTAAGCTCATGCCTAATGCAATCGTGCAAATCTGCCAGACATCCGTCCATTCAAGACGAGAAGGTAAATAGTTCAAAAAGTACACAGCAGAAGAAATAAATTCCACGTGGAAAATACGCTGAATAAAATCAACCACGGCAGATACATTGAGTGCGAGCAATATGCCGCCTGCCAATCCCAAAAATGTACCCACAGCACCAATCACAAAACCTTGTATGATAAAAATACTCATAATGGTATGAGGTGTTGCGCCAAATGTGCGCAGAATAGCAATGTCTGATTGTTTATCATTGACAGCCATCACAAGCGAAGAGACTAAATTAAAAGCAGCGACTGCAATGATAAACAGCAGCAGCATAAAGATCATGGTTTTTTCCATGCGAATGGATTTAAACAGCGTGCCATATTCTTGCGTCCAGTTGGTGACCATATAGCCATCTGGCAGCACGTTTTCTAATGCCGTTGAGACTTCGGGGGCTGCGTATAAATTGCTGATACGTAGACGTAACCCGCTGACTGCGTGATTCATGCGATAGAGAGCTTGTGCATCTTCGAGATTGATAAATCCAAGTCCTTGTTCGATTTGTGGATTGGCATCTACGTGAAAAATAGCGCTGATGGTGAATTGTCGATAGCGGGGTTGAATACCGAAAGGAGTAGGGGTGGCTTCAGTCGTAAATAAAACAACCTGATCGCCGATACCTAGGCCTAAATTTGCAGCCAAGCCTTCGCCAATGGCCATATTAAAACTTTTGGGTGTCAGGGTATTAAAGCTGCCCTGTGATAAATGATCGGCCATTTCTGAGACGCGTTTTTCTTCTTCAGGGATTATGCCAGTCACCATCAAGGGTGCTGATACACCCGAGCGGATGAGTAAACCTTGTGCCGAAATAAAAGGTGCGCTGGCTATGACTTTGGGTTGTTTGTCGGTTGTTTTTTGCAGGCTTTTCCAATCGGATAGGGGTGAATCGATGCGAGATACAGTGACTTGATTGGCGAGATTAAAGAGACGATTTTGTATTTCATAGTCGAAGCCATTCATCACAGATAAGACGGTGATCAGTATCGTCACGCCTAAGGCAATGCCTAACATGGAGGCGAAGGAGATGAAAGAGATAAAGTGTTGTCGACGTTTCGCGCGTGTGTAGCGCAGGCCGATGTAGAGGGAGAGAGGTTTAAACATGTTTATTTGGTGCCCGGGGCCGGAATCGAACCGGCACGGGATTATATCCCGAGGGATTTTAAGTCCCTTGCGTCTACCTGTTCCGCCACCCGGGCTTTTTTTGGGGGGAAAGAAAGGGGGTTTGTATATTGTTTATGAGGCTGGGGTCGGAATCGAACCGGCGTCCACGGCTTTGCAGGCCGCTGCATAACCCCTCTGCCACCCAGCCAGGGTCCAGATCATCTCACAATTTGTTTGTAAGCGCAAAAGTTGTCAGCATAATTCAGCAGAAATTGCTGAGCATAATTTGATTATCTTGCTTCGGAATGATCTTGAAGCAGCCAAGCATTCAGCAATACTTTGGTCACAGAAGCTAAAGGAATTGCGAAAAAAATGCCCCAAAATCCCCATAACCCACCGAAAATTAAAATCGCAATAATGACGGCGACAGGGTGAATATTCATGGTTTCTGAGAACAACAAAGGTATAAGTATATTGCCATCCACAATCATCAGGATGATGTAAATAATCAAGAGGTATACAAAGCTGGAATCAAATCCCCACTGCATATAACCCACAGCGACGACAGGGAGTGTCACCAGTACAACACCCACGTAGGGAATTAAAGCGGATAGACCCACAAGCACACCTAATAGCACGGCGTAGTGTAATCCTAACCATAAAAAAATAACGGTAGCGACGATACCCAAAATAATTACTTCTATTATTTTGGCGCTGATGTAGTGACCCATTTGCTGATCGATTTCTTGCCAGACTTCTGCTAATAGCTTGCGTCTTCGCGGTAAAAAACGTGTAAACCAAGCTAAAATAACGCTGCGATCCTTCATGAAAAAATAAACCATCAGCGGTACTAAAATCAGATAAACAACCAGCATCATGATTTTAGAAACAGTGGTCACAGAAAATGACAGTAGATTTTTGCCAATGGCCGAAAAATTAGACTGAAAGGTATTTAACCAACTGTGTATCTGTGTTTGTGAAATATAATTCGGATAGCGCTGTGAGAGCTCCATCAGATAGCCTTGGGCTTTGTTGATTTTTAGCGGCAATTCGCTAAACAACAAGGAGAGCTGTTCCCAGATCATGGGTAACAAAATCAATAGGCTGAATACTAATAAACTTAAGAAAAGTATATACACTAAGAGAATGGCTAAAATTTCAGGTACTTTCCAGCGAATGAGTTTTTTAACAATGCCGCTGAGCAGATAGGCGATCACAACACTGACGAGGACGGGAATAATTAAGTTGCTGAGCCACCAGAAAAGCAGCGTTAAAATGATTAAAGAGAACGTGAGTGCGCCTAATTCTGTGCCTACAAATTTGCGTTGGAGCCATTGCGAAAAGGTCTGCATCATATCGATAGTCTTACTCTGTGGGTTGTCTTAATAAATGAATCATCTGAAAAGCAGCATCTATCGCTTCTTGTCCTTTATGTCCTTGTCTACCACCTGTTCTTTCTAGCGCCTGCAGTTCATTTTCGGTAGTTAATATCCCGAAGATAACAGGGAGATGATGTTCCAGAGAAACTTTTTGACAACCGTTGCTGACTTGCTGACACACATAATCATAGTGCGTTGTTTCACCGCGAATCACAGCGCCTAATGCAACGATGGCGTCATAGTGTTTGCTTCTGGCCAGGTGTTGCGCCATGAGCGGAATTTCTATCGCACCTGGTACCCGAACAATGTGTGCTTCTTTTGAGGATAATGCCTGCAGGCGTTTGATCGCACCTTCCAGTAATCGCGAAGTGATCTCGGTATTAAATTCACTCATGACAATGGCAATGCGTGCAGCCGGAATGTATGGTGTTTTAGATGTGGGGGGAGA
>JBIIEG010000089.1:0-4737 GCA_044237955.1 Gammaproteobacteria bacterium | reverse complement strand
CATGTGTTATTTAACTCGATGAAGGAAGTAAATGCCAGCAATTCCCGCCGCCCTGAAGCAAGGCCCGATGTGTTTTTCAGCGGGAATTGCTGAGTAAATGCCCTAATTTTTCACGCTTGGTGTTTAAATAAGCCGCATTATTTTGAGTAGGTTCTATTTCAATGGGTTCGCGAGAAACTACTTCAATCTCATACTGTTGTATACCTGCGATTTTTTTAGGATTGTTCGTTAATAGACGAATTTTTTGGGCGCCGAGTAATTTTAATATTTGTGTGGCTAAACCATAATCACGCTGATCAGCGTCAAAACCTAAGGAGTGATTCGCTTCCACGGTATCCATGCCTGTGTCCTGCAAGGCATAAGCTTTAATCTTATTCGTCAACCCAATACCACGTCCTTCTTGATTCATATATAACAAAATACCGCCTTCTTGGCTGATTTTTTGCATGGCAGCGGCTAGCTGTTCGCCGCAATCACAGCGTCCTGAGCCGAATACATCGCCTGTGAGGCATTGTGAATGAATGCGTACTAATACAGGTTGATTGTCATCGGTGGGTTTGCCAAAAATTAACGCGGTATGTTGCGTGTCGTCTAAGGTGCTTTCATAGACTTTGATTGTTGCGTTGCCAAATCGGGTTGGCAGTGTTGAAGAGGCAGATTCATGTACGACCATCTCATGGGTAATTCGGTAGGTGATAAGGTCAGCGATAGATAACAAAGAGATGTCGTGTCTTAGGCCAACTTCGAGCAAATCATCATATCGTGCCATGGTGCCGTCTTCGTTTAATACTTCGCAAATAACGGCGGCGGGGCTTAAGCCGGCCAGGCGAGCTAAATCTACGCTGGCTTCAGTGTGTCCGCGACGCACAAGTACGCCACCTTCTTTCGCGCGTAGGGGAAAAATATGTCCGGGGTAGGATAGATCATCGGCAGTGCTGTTAGGGTCAATGGCAACTTGTACGGTGCGTGCGCGATCGTATGCGGAGATCCCTGTGCTGATACCATGTTTGGCGCCGATGGAGACAGTAAAAGGGGTACTGTGTTTTGAGGTGTTTTGGTTGACCATCATGGTGAGGTTGAGGCGGTCGATGATGTCAGTTGCTGCAGGCATACAGATTAAACCGCGCCCGTAGCGGCTCATAAAATTGATGGCTTCAGGGGTTATTTTGTCGGCTGCAATGACAAGATCTCCTTCGTTTTCGCGGTTTTCATCATCCAGTAAAATAACAAAGCGGCCTTGGTGTATTTCTTCGATAGCTTGTTTTACGGTGATAAATGGTTTTTTCATGGCTTATTCATGGTTTATGTTGCGTGGTTTTGTCACTATTTTCGCCAGATAATCATACTCTATATTGACTGAATCGCCCACTTCTAAGGCTGATAAATTGGTATTGCGTAAGGTTTCAGGGATGAGCATTACGGTGAAACTGTCGTTGGTGATTATGTTTAAAGTTAAGCTAACGCCATTGACGGCAATGCTGCCTTTTTGCACCAGAAAAGGTTTATTTTCTATGGCAAAATGATCAAAAGTGTATTCGGTATAATCTGTGAAGCGCTTTTTGGCGGCGACCACACAGACTTGATCCACATGCCCCATGACAAAGTGTCCATGCAGGCGATCATTCGCGCGTAGCGAGCGCTCTAAATTAACGGCATCACCTGGTTTTAAATGATCAGCTGTAGTGATAGCTAATGTTTCAGGTGAGACATCACAATAAAATTGATGGGGTGTGCAGTTGACCGCAGTGAGACAAGCGCCATTAACAGCAATGCTTTCGCCTTGTTCAAGGTCGGTATAGTTACAGGCAATTAAAAAACGTTTGCCGTGTGGCAGGGCATCTATTTGTAGGATTTTGCCTGTGTGATGGATGTAGCCTGTGAACATAAAAAATCTCTCATATATACCGCTCGCCTTTCAAGATACTGGTTTGTGTTAAGGCTTTGTCCCGCAAAAAATCGCGGGGTGTGTTGGGGGGCAAGTGGTATAACCTATTGAATTAAAGGGGGAAACAAAAAACTTCCCCCTTTAAAAACCCCCTGGTTTTGTTATTCAATTTGAAGATACAAAACCAGTATCTTCAAGTTGAATGGGTATAGAAACAATCACTTTTTGCCAATACAACATTTCTGATGCGGCTTCGTCTTGTATGACTGCCAATAACGAACATTTATTCTCACTCTGAAATGCAGCATCAACGATGGTGCCTACCGTTTCTTGTTTCGTGTTGTGTAGCGTATCTCCTGGTTTTGGGAGTGTTGCACTTTGTAAATGTAAACGATGCAAGTGTCGTTTTGCTTTTCCCAAATAGTGTGTGCGTGCAATCACTTCTTGTCCGGTGTAACACCCCTTTTTAAAACTAACGCCATTGAGGGCAGGGTAGTTCAACATTTGTGGGGTAAATAAATCAGCCGTTTCTTGGTAAATCGTGGGAATTCCCGCATTGATTTCTGATAGTTGCCATTGTTCGTGCGTTTTTTCTGAATATTGTTCTTTCAATGTTTGTCGTAATTGAGTGATTGTTTTTGAAGTGCCGATCATTTCAAATCTAGGCGCAGTATTTCCATCTTGTACGCGAACCAACAAACAATCATCGATATAAATCGCTTGATCTGATTCTTTTTGCGTATCACCAAAGACTGCAGCCAGTGTGTCGGTTATTTCTAGGCCCGCACATCCCATCACTTCTAAAGCATCATCACGACTTAAATTCACCCGAGAAAAAACGGCATATTTTTTAAGTTGTGCTATGACTGAATCAGTCATCATAGTGGGCACTAATAAATAAAAGCGTGTTTGAAATTCCAGCACTCTAAAAGTAAATAATACTCGACCTTTAGGGGAACAATGTGCACCGCGTCGTGTTTCGGTTTGATTCACTTCACGTACATCACAAGTGATCTGGCCTTGTAAAAAAGTAGCGGCTTTTTCGCCTGTGACAGCAATGAGTTGAAAGTTGGGAAGGGGAGAGAAAAAAGAATTCATGGCGTGATATGTGTTCTGGCTGCAATAGCACGAGATAAAGTGCCAACATCCAGATAACCTAATTCACCATCCATGGGAACACCGTGCGCGATACGACTACAATGTATCGTCGTGTTTTTTAGTAGATTACTGATGTAATGCGCTGTCGCTTCACCCTCCACAGTAGGATTTGTAGCCAATATCAATTCTTGTACCTGGTCTTCTTGAAGACGACGCCTTAATAAAGGGATATGCAGCTCATCAGGGCCTATACCGTCGAGTGGTGATAGATGACCCATCAGCACAAAATAAAGCCCTTTGTAGCTATGTGTTTGCTCTAAGGCAAATACATCAGCAGGTGTTTCAACCACACACAGTTGTGCGCGATTTCTTTCTGTGTTGCTGCATAAATTGCAAAGCGGATGTTCTGAGAAAGTACGACAACGTTCGCAGTGTCCGACTTCTGTGAGTGCGCGTTCTAAAATGCGTGCGAGCTGTAGACCAGGTTCGCGTTGACGTTCCAACAATTGAAACGCAATGCGCTGTGCAGATTTAGGGCCTACACCTGCTAGACAGCGCAAATTGTCGATGAGCTGTTGTACTAAGGGGGTGAACATGAGCGATTATTCGTCATCCGTTTGTATTTTTTGTTGCGTCCCCAGTGCGCCAGGTGCTGAGTAAATTTTTTGCATTTCTTGTTGCATCTCGCCATTTAATTTTTCAGTCGCATTATTAACAGCGCCTATGATCAAATCAGTGAGCACGCTCACACTTTGTTCCAAAGCACCTTCGCCAATGGTGAGTGTTTTTACTTTTCGTGCACCATCGATCATTACTTTCACAAAAATTTGATCTGCATCATCAATGCCAGCCAAGCCATAGATTTCTTTGTTAGAGAAATCATGCTGCATTTTTTGAAATTGATCTTGCATTTCTTTGGCTTTGCCCAGAATTTCTTCGAGATTGATGTCTTTCATAAAATGCCCTCTTAAAGATTTATAGTTATTTTGCCTTGATAGAGTTCGTGATAATTTTTCCACCAAACTGATCCATTAACGATTGTAAATGCTTATCCGCCGTTAATTCATCCGTTGCTTGAGATTGTCTTTGTTCTTGGCTTTTCCTGTCAAGCAACGCGGGTGTTTCTTGATTTCCTTCGCCCACACTGATCACAAATGTTATAGGCTTTTGAAAATGTTTTTGCAGAGCCGTCGCGATTTGAGCTTCGGTATTTTTATTTAGCAATGGCGCATGATGAGGATCTAACGCCAGTTGAACGAACCCTGCTGTTTGTGTCACTAAAACACAGTGAGAGGCAACAATTGCTGCAGCGCCTTGTAAATTCAAATGCGTTAAAAGCGAGCCCCAATCTGTATCTGTTGCACCCAAAGAAGGTGATTGTGTCGGTGCTGTGGGTAGTGGTTTTTCTAATGCAGGCGGAGCAGGGGTATTTGCAACGGGTGCAGAAGTTTGAGGTTTTTCAGCTGCTGGCTTTTGTGCCGGTGTTTTTACAGGTGTTTCTTTAGGTGTTAAAAAATGCTGAATAGAAACGGTCTCTGGGCTAAAGGCCAGCATACGCAATAGTACCATTTCAAAACCACTGCGTGGTGTAGGCGCCAGCGGTAAATCACGTCGACCTATTAAGGCAATTTGATAATAGAGCTGTAATGTTTCAGCGGTTAGTTTTTGCGCAAGTGCGTGCACTTGTTCTGCATCATAATGAGACTCATCTGTGATGCCTGGGATCGTTTGTTCTAAAGCGATTTGATGCAATA
>JBIIEG010000169.1:0-2844 GCA_044237955.1 Gammaproteobacteria bacterium | reverse complement strand
CCTGATCTGCATAAATTGGAAATTCATGTAGGGGACTGGCAATCTAGAGTCCAGGCGAAGAAACAAGATATAGGTTCTTGGAAAGAAGTAGAATGGTTCATATAACACAGATAGACACATCGAAATAAATCAACAGAGACAACCCTATGGCAAGCCCTAAAGATAAACCCCCCATTTGTTCCTTCTGTGGCAAATCAAAAGAAGAAGTTAAAAAATTGATTTCTGGCCCTTCTGTTTTTGTTTGTAATGAATGCGTCACCTTGTGTAACGATATTATTCATGAAGACGATAAAGCAGAAGCAGTGGCAGGAGAAGAAAAAAAACTGCCTACGCCGCTCGAAATAAAAGAATTCCTTGATGAATATGTCATCGGTCAAGCGCATGCAAAAAAATCGCTCGCAGTCGCTGTTTATAATCATTACAAACGCTTATATAGCGGATTAAATGACGATGATGTAGAGCTCGGCAAAAGTAATATTTTGCTGATAGGGCCAACCGGTAGCGGTAAAACATTGTTAGCCGAAAGTTTAGCGCGATTGCTCGATGTCCCTTTCGCTATTGCCGATGCCACCACACTAACTGAAGCAGGTTATGTCGGCGAAGACGTAGAAAATATTATCCACAAGCTATTACAGAAATGTGATAACAAAGTTGAAAAAGCAGAAGCAGGCATTATTTATATTGATGAAATCGATAAAATTGCCAGAAAATCTGAAAATGCCTCTATCACACGCGATGTTTCCGGCGAAGGTGTACAACAGGCTTTATTAAAACTTATCGAAGGAACCGTAGCCTCCATACCCCCACAAGGTGGGCGCAAACATCCACAACAAGAATTTCTGCAAGTGAACACAGCGAATATCTTATTTATTTGCGGTGGCGCTTTTGCTGATTTAGACAGCATTATTTTGACGCGAACAGAAAAAAGCGGCATTGGATTTTCAGCAGCAGTACGCAGTAAAAATGACAAACGTGCCATCAGCGAAACATTGCGTCAGGTAGAACCGGATGATCTGATGAAGTTTGGTTTAATCCCTGAATTTGTCGGTCGATTACCCGTTGTGTGTACCTTAGAAGAATTAGATGAAGCGCATTTGGTTAAAATTCTCACCCAACCTAAAAATGCATTGACCAAGCAATATGCAAAATTATTTCGCATGGAAGGTGTTGAATTAGAATTTACCCCTGATGCCTTGCATACCATCGCGACCAAAGCGATGACCAGAAAATCAGGCGCAAGAGGTTTGCGATCTATACTTGAAAATGTGTTATTAGACATTATGTATAACCTGCCTTCCATGAAAGGTTTGGCGAAAGTGATATTAGATGGGCCTGTTATTTTGGGGGAAGCTGAACCTGAATTGGTTTATGCAATAGAAGAAGACCCGACGCAGGTTGCGTAAAAAAACCTTACTCCCGCTCGTCCTACCCTACCTCGTCGTTGCGAGGAGCGTTTTTTGCGACGTGGCAATCCAGAAAAAAACCAAAATAGGCTTTTATTGGGTTTTCTCCTGGGTTGCTTCACAAAAACCGTTCGCAATGACGAGTGAGGAGGGGCTCTTTGCTAATATTTCTCCCTTAACGCTACAACAACCTCCTAACTCTATGGCTACCCCAAAAGACCCCAAAAACAAAGACATCACCCATCAGAAAGTTAAAAAACCCGCACCAGAAAAACCGACACCTAAGCCCGCCTTATTTGCTGTGTTGCCCCTGCGCGATGTGGTGGTCTATCCGCACATGGTCATCCCTTTATTTGTGGGTCGAGAAAAATCAGTCATAGCCCTCAAAATAGCAATGAATGGTGACAAGCAGATTTTTTTGATGGCGCAAAAAGACGGCACCATTGAAAGCCCTGAATTAAAAGACCTTCACACATTAGGCACCACAGCGACTATCCTGCAATTGCTTGAACTACCCGATGGCACCATCAAAGTATTGGTAGAAGGCAATCATCGTGCACAAGCCCATTCATTTGAAAATTCTGTGGGTTGCACATTTGCCGTATTAGAAATACTCCAAGATATTATTCCGGACAAACCCAATGAAATTGAAATCATTGCGCGTGCGTTGCTAGCGCAGTTTGATCAATACGTCAAACTCAACAAAAAAATCCCCACAGAAATTTTAAGCACATTAGTTGGCCTGGATGATTTCGGACGTCTTGCAGACACCATCGCAGCCCATATGTCCCTTAAAATACAGGAAAAACAAAAAATTCTAGAGAAAGTGAATATCCTGGAACGTATGGATTTATTGCTGCACATGCTCGAATCTGAAATAGAGCTATTGCAGATGGAGAAAAAAATCCAAGGTCGCGTTAAAAACCAAATGGAAAAAAGTCAGCGCGAATATTATCTCAACGAAAAAATCAAAGCGATTCAAAAAGAATTAGGCGAAGAAACCGGCACAGGATCTGAAATAGAACAACTACAGGCAAAAATTGAAAAAGCCGGCATGTCTGCTGAAGCCAAAGAAAAAGCGCAGGCTGAGTTAAACAAATTAAAAATGATGTCGCCTATGTCATCAGAAGCAACCGTCTCTCGCAATTATTTGGATTGGTTATTGTCGGTGCCCTGGAAAGAACATACCCGCGTTAATCGCAATTTAAATAAAGCACAAGAAGTCTTAGACAACGATCACTACGGTCTTGAAAAAGTCAAAGAACGCATCACCGAATTTTTAGCCGTACAAACCCGTGTCAAAAAAATAAAAGGACCGATTCTCTGTTTAGTGGGTCCACCCGGTGTTGGTAAAACCTCATTGGGGAAATCCATTGCTGCAGCCACAGGGCGCAAATTTATTCGACTGTCACTCGGTGGCGTACGTGATGAAGCTGAAATT
>JBIIEG010000168.1:0-2862 GCA_044237955.1 Gammaproteobacteria bacterium | reverse complement strand
GATGGGTACTGTCCATGTTTTAGAAGCACTCAAAGCATGCAGCCATGTTCGTGCCATCGTCAACGTTACAACCGATAAATGTTACGAGAACAAAGAATGGCCATGGGGGTACCGAGAAATCGAACCGATGGGTGGCTTTGACCCTTACAGCAGCAGCAAAGGCTGTTCAGAACTGATTACCAGTGCCTATCGCTCTTCCTATTTTAATGCAGAGGTTGGCTTGGCTTCTGCCCGTGCAGGCAATGTGATTGGCGGAGGAGACTGGGCACAAGATAGGCTCATACCCGATTTAGTGATGGCTTGTATTAAGCAGGACTCACTGAAAATTCGTTACCCACATGCAACGCGTCCCTGGCAACATGTGCTAGAACCGCTTTCAGGCTATCTTTGTTTAGCTGAACACCTCTATAACAACCCAAAAGAATATGCAGAAAGCTGGAATTTTGGCCCTCGAGATACGGAGGCACGCACCGTTGGCTGGATAGCCGATGGCGTGTTAAAGAGCTGGGGGAGAGGATTGAAATGGGAGGCTGCAACAGGCGAGCAACTACACGAAGCCACCTATCTCAAACTGGATTGCTCAAAGGCAGCGACTAGACTACAGTGGACGCCTAAATGGAATATAGAAAAAACGCTGGATGCAACGGTCTCGTGGTATAAAGCGTACAATAAAAAAGCGGATATGAGGGCATTTACGCTGGCGCAAATGAGTGATTATATGAGTTCATAGCCATTCTTAAAAATGGGGGAAAAGCAAAAATTTATGCTATCATTATGATAGTGATCATTATGTTTAAAGAGGTGAGTTATGGCACAACTATTGATACGAGACTTAAGTACAGAAACAGTTAACTGTCTCAAAGCCCAAGCTAAATCTAATCATCGTTCCTTACAGGGTGAAGCTAAGCTCATCATAGAGCAGGCTGCTAAAACCTCGATGGAAAATGCCCGTAAACTTTCACGAAAATGGCATAAAAAACTAGCGGGTAAAACTTTTAGTGACAGTGCAGAACTTATTCGTGAGGATCGAGATCGTTGAAACAATTTATTGTTGATGCCAGTGTGGCCATAAAATGGTTTATACCGGAAATACACGCAGATGCAGCCTGCCAGTTACTAGAAAACAATTATAAGCTAGCTGCGCCAGAACTCATTTTTTCTGAAATTGGTAATATCATATGGAAAAAATGGTGTCGCAAAGAAATTACACTTGATACCGCTCAAGGACTTATCAAAGACTTTCAACAATCTCCTTTCACTATTCATGATACGCAATCGCTTTTTGAATCCACTTGGGAAATAGCTAGACAATATCAACGTAGTTTTTACGATAGCCTTTATCTTGCGCTAGCAAAAAATCAAAACTGTCAAATGGTCACAGCCGATCTCAAACTTTACAATGCCTTGCGTCATTTACCCATTGCAAAACTGTTACTTTGGGTTGAGGATGTGCCACATATATCCAGTAACCACCATTAAAGCCACTTTAAGAGGAAAACCACCATGAAAAAAGAAGATTACCCCCACGTTCCTTACGGCCGCACTGTCCACGGTGAAGAAGAAATCGAAGCCGTTGTGAAAGTGCTGCGCACCTCCACACAAATGGGCCCCAATGTCAGAGAGATGGAAGAAAAAATCTCCCACCTCTTTTCAAAGCAACACGGCATCATGGTCAACTCAGGATCATCTGCTAATTATTTAGCCGTTGAAATATTAGCCTTACCTGCAGGTAGCGAAGTCATCACACCTGCCCTCACCTTTTCAACTACCGTAGCCCCACTCGTCAAAAATGGTTTAATTCCCGCTTTCGTAGACGCAGAACCAGGTACTTTTAATATCGATGCTACACAAGTAGAAGCCATGATCACGCCGAACACGCGCGCACTCATGGTGCCTAACTTATTAGGTAATTTGCCAAACTGGAAATTGCTCAGAGACATTGCAGATCGACATAAACTGATTGTGATTGAAGACTCTGCAGATACCCTAGGTGCAACCATTGATAATCAACCGGTAGGACAATTCACCGATATCAGCACTACGAGTTTTTATGGATCACACGTTATCAACTGTGCGGGTAATGGTGGCATGCTTTGTGTCAACGATGAAAAACTCGCAGCACGTACCAAACTATTACGCAGCTGGGGTCGCAGCTCTTCTTTATTCGTAGAATCAGAAGCCATTGAAAATCGTTTTAATATTCAAGTAGATGGTATCGACTACGATGCTAAATTTGTTTTTGAAGCATTGGGTTATAACCTGGAACCCTCTGAAATGGGGGCTGCATTTGGACTCGTGCAATTAAGCAAACTGAATCAAAATATTGCCTTGAGAGAAAAAGCATTTGCAGAACACACAGCGTTTTTCAAACAATTCGAAGATTGGTTTATTTTGCCGAAGCAATTACCTCACTCAAAAACAGCTTGGTTAGCATTTGCTTTGACGCTCAAAGACACTGCGCCATTTAACCGTCGCGAATTACAGATTTTCTTAGAGAATCGAAATATCCAGACGCGTACTGTTTTCACAGGCAATATTCTACGCCAACCTGGATTTAGCAAAATCAAACGTCATGAATCTACGCAGGGTTATCCGCACACCGATCAAGTGATGCGAGGCGGTATTTTGCTGGGTTGTCATCATGGCTTAACACCAGAGATGATGGCGCATATGCATACTTCTTTTAAAGAGTTCGCCAACGCTCACGCTAAAAAAACTTCTTCAGTGGTGTAACTGTGCCTATTCCTCATTGCGAGGAAACCGCCCACCCTACGGCCGTACCCCCCGCCAGGCCGTCATCCCGTGGACGACTTAACCACGGGATCCAGGTTATTAAACGTTGTTCAAAAGTGTTTTTAAATA
>JBIIEG010000166.1:0-2878 GCA_044237955.1 Gammaproteobacteria bacterium | reverse complement strand
AATATTTCCTTAAGGTCAGTCGCCTATACTGCTGCTCAGTTAGATAGTGCATCTATCTATACCCATTCAACTTGAAGAGACTGGTTTTGTATCTTCAAGTTCGAATACAAAACCAGGGGGTTTTTTAAGGGGGAAAAGTCTCGTTTCCCCCTTAAATTCAACAGGTTATACCACTCACCACCCAAACACATCCCGCGCTTTTTTGCGGGACAATGTCTTAACAGAAACCAGTGTCTTGAAAGGCGAGCGGTCTATATAACCCACAACCTATTCTTTCCAACCCACTTAAGAGATGAGACATGCCTAAAAAACCAACACAACCCTTTAAATCGTGGTAATTCTGTACTACTTTAGTGCCCAGCTAATGAGCTACTTCTAGCGGTTCAGAAGTTCGCCCAGAATTGCTGCCCACCCTGCAAACAGATGATGCTCATCACATGAACCTCTACACACTACTCAAGGGCATTGCGCCCTGGCCTGCTGAACAGGCTGTTTCCATCACAGGCATGACAGAAGACAGTCGCAAAGTTCGTCCGGGAGATTTGTTTATCGCTTATGCAGGACCTAAATCTGATCGTCCACGCTTTATCGAACAAGCGATTAAAAACGGTGCTGTCGCGATATTAAAAGAAATAGAAAGTGATACTCCCTCTTTTGAAGTAATACGAAATATTCCTACCGCCGTCATTCCCCATCTCAAAAAACAAGTCGCCACGATTGCTGCTCGTTTTTATGAGAATCCTTCCGATAAATTAAAATTTATTGGCATCACAGGCACTAATGGCAAAACCTCTTGTGCTTTATTTATTGCGCACCTGCTCGCCGAGCATCAAGTTCGTTGTGGGATTGTGGGCACCTTAGGCGCAGGTTTTCCGAACGAGATAACACCTGGCACGCTAACAACACCGGGGGCAATTGATTTGCAACATACGCTTGCAACATTACAACAACGTGGTGCAACACAGATTGCGATGGAGGTTTCTTCTCATAGCCTGGTACAACACCGTGTGGCAGGCATTCCCTTTGAAACAGCAGTTTTTACGAACTTAACGCGTGATCATTTAGATTATCATGGGGACATGTATCACTACGGTGAGGCTAAACGTTTGTTGTTTCTCACGCCGGGATTGAAACATGCTGTGATCAATGCAGATGATGCTTTTGGTAGGGATTTGTTGGGCCTTACTCAGGAGTGCGGGCGGCCCGCCCGCAACAAAGATACGGAACGCAATAAAAAAGTGGGCGAGCCGCCCGCGCTCCCGGCTTATTACGCCTACAGTATTGAGCATCAAAACACCACTGTGCCTACTGTCTACGCCGACAATTTAAAATTTCATTCACGCGGATTTTCTGCAGATATTCGCTCTCCTTGGGGCGAAGGTGAATTACACAGTCAATTATTAGGACGCTTCAATCTTTCTAATTTACTCGCAGCACTCACCACGTTATGTGTATCAGGCCTGCCTTTTCACAGTGTATTAGCACAACTAACACATTTGTCGACCGTCCCTGGACGTATGCAATGTTTAGGGGGTGGCGATAAGCCTTTGGTTGTTGTGGATTACGCGCATACGCCTGATGCACTCGAAAAAGCGCTGCTTGCTTTGCGTGAGCATACCGAGCAAAAATTATGGTGTGTATTTGGTTGTGGTGGAGATCGTGATGCAGGTAAGCGACCTTTGATGGGACAAATAGCAGAAGCGCACAGCGACCATATTGTGATTACAAACGATAATCCACGCTCTGAAAATCCCAAAACAATCACAGATGAGATATTAAAAGGTATTAAAAATAGTGCTGTTATAGTAGAACACGATCGAAAACGTGCCATCGCTTATGCACTGCAACATGCAAAACCTGGAGATGTTATTTTAATTGCCGGTAAAGGCCATGAAACGTATCAACAGATTGGCGATACAAGAACGCATTTTAGTGATGCGGAAGAGGTAGCTCTGCTTTTAAATTTAAACACATAAAATAAAAAACCATGAAACTATCCCAAGCCGCACAATTATTACACGCAAAATTACTTTCAAGTGATGCTGAATTTCACGGCATCAGCACCGACACCCGCACGATTGAACCCGGCAATTTATTTGTTGCGATCAAAGGCCCCAACTTTGATGGTCACGCATTTATCGCGCAAGCTGCCGCAAAAAATGCAGCAGCGGCGATAGTCGAAGATCCTTCTCAATCTACCCTACCCTGCCTGCACGTTGAAAACAGCATCAAAGCGATGGGGCAACTAGCGGCGCATCATCGCAGCCAATTTAATATCCCTGTTGTTGGCTTAACAGGCAGTTGTGGCAAAACAACCACACGCGCTTTAATCGCCAGCATACTCAGTGAATGCGGCCACACTTTATTCAGTGAAAGCAGTTTTAATAATGAAATTGGTGTACCGCTTTCTGTGTCGCGTTTAAATCACGATCATCAATATGCTGTATTCGAAATGGGCGCAAATCATAGTGGTGAAATTGCATATCTCACACACATGGTAAAACCGACAGTCGCGCTAATTACAAATGCGGCTGCAGCACATCTTGAAGGCTTCGGTAGCATCGAAGGCGTATGTCGTGCTAAAGGCGAAATTTTTGAGGGATTAAGTGCTGATGGCACGGCTGTTTTAAATGCGGACGATCCACATTGTGTTGATTGGGAAAAAATGATTGGGTCTAAAAAACTGCTGCGCTTTAGTTTATCTCAGAGCTTATCTCAGCAGGCAGATATCTATGCCAAAGATATCACCATCACACATAACGGCAATCCTGCTTTTACACTCGTGACACCTGTTGGTGAAGCAAAAATTCAGCTACCACTCTTAGGACAACATAATGTTGCTAACGCCCTGGCAGCAGCGGCATGCGCCATGGCGATC
>JBIIEG010000167.1:0-2878 GCA_044237955.1 Gammaproteobacteria bacterium | reverse complement strand
AAAGTCAGACCTGTTAGAAATAAAGCTGCCAAAATCAGGTTGGCGCCTAGGGTATTAAAGAAACTCTCCATGGTCACACCAATCCACTGCCCTATCAATCCACCACCACTCAAACGCGGTGGATCTAACTGCCAATGCAGTGCAGCTAATGCACAACCTGAAACAAACAGGAATAGCAAGCCTGTCGCGCGCAGTGCGATAAAATGGGAGAAATACGCTTCGTCATTTTCATCCTCTTGCAAAAAATTGCTATAACGAAAATAAGTCCAGGCGGCATAAATCAAAATCAGAGGAAATACATAGGCAACATAGCCGAATATATAAATTAAAAAATCAGATAAAAAAGCGCCTGCCCGTCCGCCTAAATTCAGCACTTCTTTGGCATGCTTCACTTGTGTAAAAGGAGGGTCTATGCTGGTATGCGTGAATACAGAAAACAGTAGAAACAAAGCGATTGCTGCCACGACGATGAGAATGCCTTCGCGCAAACGACGGCTGAAATAGTCTACAAAAGCACTTGCTTCTGGCGAGTTTTTGGAAGATTTTGGGGAAGATTTTTGGTTAGAAGATTTCAAGTGTGTCTCTCGCGTCAAAAAGTGTGGAAAATTGTCGATCGTCATTATGCGATATTGGCAGAGAGAACGCAAAACGTCCTTATTTTTACAGTGATTTTTTTGTATTGGACAAGCCTAAATCGAAAGGATAAGATTTTAAATATCTCCTATACCCATTCAACTTGAAGATACTGGTTTTGTATCTTCAAGTTAGAATACAAAACCAGGGGGTTTTTTAAGGGGGAAACGTTTTATTTCCCCCTTAAATTCAAATAGAAATACCGCTCGCCACCCAAACACATCCCGCGATTTTTTGCGGGACAATGCCTCAACAAAAACCAGTGTCTTGAAAGGCGAGCGGTATATATTTCATCCCTACACTACTTTTAAGGAATTCCATAATGACATTCGTTGTTACCGATAGCTGCATACGCTGCAAATATACCGATTGTGTTGAAGTGTGCCCCGTAGATTGCTTTCGCGAGGGTAAACATTTTCTGGTGATTGATCCGGATGAATGCATCGATTGCAATCTATGCGTACCCGAATGTCCTGTAGATGCTATTCATGCTGAAGACGATGTACCAGACGACCAAAAACACTTTATTGAGCTAAACGCCAAAATGGCTAAAAAATTACCCACAATTACCGCTAAAAAAGAAGGACCCGCAGACGCTGCTAAATGGGAAGGCGTTAAAGATAAATTAAGCACTTTGTCTGAGGAAGAGCGCAGTTAGTTACCTCTTCCAACAGACCCTATTTTTTTATATCCAAATAGCCACTTAAATACCATTCATATAAAAAATCACTTGCCTGATCATCTAATTGATCAGGCAAACTGACTTCTCGATCATCAGCCAGCTTTTCCAATAATGATTTCACCATACTATGAAAAGGATAGGTTTCTCCGTTCATAAAAAGCAGCTGCTTTGTAAAAAGCATCTGAGATTTAAGATCAAGACATATACCTTTTTTTTGCGCTGCTTTTAAAAATTTTGATTTGCTGAAAGCACAGTTTGGCGGATTGAAAAAAACATGTGCTTTTGGCGAGCTTAAATATTCTCCCAAAAAATTGGCTACTTCTTTTTTACCAAAGCGAATTTTTTTTAGTGTTTCTAAGACTTGATTTGTCATGGCCTCTGAAATGTAGGCAGGATGCTTTACTGCTTTTAAATCAGGATCAGCATATCTACCCTGCAATATGACATTTTCTTGCAAATAACTAAGAAACTCATACATGATCTCTTGATGGCTGGGTGCACGAAACCCAATTGAATAAGTCATACACTCACCTACTGCAATACCATTGTGCGCATAATGAGGCGGTAAATACAGCATATCTCCTGGCTCTAAGAGCCACTCTTCTTCTGGTTTAAAGTTCTTTAAAATTTTAAGTGGTGCGTCCAGCTTTAATTGTAGATCCTGCTGTTTTGAAATCTGCCATAAACGCTTGCCTGATCCTTGCAATAAAAAAACGTCGTAAGAATCAACATGTGGACCCACACCGCTACCATCTGTTGCGAAACTCACCATTAAATCATCCAGTCTCGCATGAGGAATAAAATTAAATGCCTGCAACAACGCTTGCGCTTCAGGGAGAATATGATTGATTTCCTGCACAAGCAGCGTCCAACGTGTTGCAGTTTTTACAAAATCCTTTTTTTTAAAAGGGCCATGATCGAGTGTCCATTTTTGACGGGAAAAACGTACCAAACGCGATTGTGTTTCCTCGCGACAAGACAAAGAGATCAGCTCATTTTTATTTAATAAGCCAGCAAATCCGGGGAAAGCATTGCGAATCAGTAATGGTTTTTTATGCCAATATTCTTTTAAAAACTGCGCGGTAGAAAGTCCACCTGGTATTTTATTTTTCATTGTGTCAGTACACCTGTTTTGATTTCCACGCTAAAAATTTAGCGTGATGAATACCATACCTTGCTAATACACCTTCATGTAACCTTCGCAAGGCTTCAATAATCAGCGCACGTACATTCTGTTGATCCTGTGCAACCACATGCTGCGTCACCTGCTGCTCAATGAAAACCAATTCACTTTCATGCCCATTGATCACAACATCACGCACTGTCTGTTTAATAAGATCACGGTAAGCAAAACCAATAGGATCTGGCACTATCATCTCTCGTTTAGTGGTGATATACGCCTGAACTGATTGCTCATAAGCCCATAGATATACATCGCGCAACAACTCTATGCGATTTAATTCGTAAATACCCAAAATAGCACGACTATAAGCTTGTTCGGGAACACCTAAAAAAGTGAGCGGACATAAATTGGCTCGAATCAAGGGTATGTTAGCGGCCAAT
>JBIIEG010000164.1:0-2915 GCA_044237955.1 Gammaproteobacteria bacterium | reverse complement strand
AGAGGCTGGCGGTGGGAGTTTGTTTTTATAATTTAGTTTCTATTCCCCGAAAACGCACTTAACAATTGCAGCAAACTGGTGAACAGGTTAAACAAAGCAACATAGATAGAAACAGTTGCCATGATGTAGTTCGTTTCGCCGCCACGAATGATTTGACTGGTGTGAAAGAGAATTAGGCCAGAGGAGAGCAGGGCAAAGGCGCCGGAGACAACGATTTGCAACATTGGTATCTGGAATAACATACCTGCAATACCGGCTAAAAAAGCCACCATAATACCAGCAAATAGAAAGCCACCCATGTAGCTGAAGTCACGGCGTGTGGTGAGCACGTAGGCAGAAAGGCTTAAGAATATAAAGCCAGTTGCGCCTAATGAGGTCATGATGATTTGGCTGCCGTTAGCAAAGGTGTGGATATACATATTTAAGATAGGGCCTAGCATATAGCCTAAAAAACCGGTGAATGCGAAGGCAGCAGCGATCCCCCAAACGCTATTGCGCAAGGAAGAAACTAAAAAAGAAAGACCGAACAAACCCACGAGAAATATGAGAATTCCAGGGCTTTTGGCATCGATTGACATGGCATAAGCTGCGACAGCTGCACTAAATAACAGGGTCAAGCTAAGCAGAAAATAGGTGTTGCGCAAGACGGAGTGGGTCGATAGAATCGAATCCTGTCTTGCTTGTATCCCGATTGGTTGGGTGTTAGATCGATCGAATTTCATAGGGTCAGGTCCTCGTAAATGGTGAGTTGTAGTGATTCTTAAAATTATAGCACAAGACCGTCTAAATTCTAAAAGTGATGTACATGCAGGAAGCTAAAATCACATTCGAACAACCCCTTAACGAATACATTCGTATTTGTCTGCGCGTTGAACATTTATTGACTCGCGTTGAAGGCAGTATCTTAGGAGATTCAGAAACCGACAGTCGCACTGCGCTAGAAGCGATGCTGGAAATTCTGAATGTCATCGATAGGCCTGATTTAAAATCCAAAATGACACAAGCATTAAGCCAACATGCAAATGCACTGACGCAGTTGGAACAAAAAGCCAATGTCGATCATGACAAGCTTCACTCGATTATTCTAGAGCTAGATCAGTTGGTTGAAAGCTTATACAGCCTGCCTGATAAAATTGGTCAGTCACTTCGTACCAACAGTTTTCTCAACAGCATACGTCAGTATATGGCGAATCCAGGTGGTGCATCTCCCTTCGTAACACCCGCTTATTACTTATGGTTGCAACAATCTGCCACTGTTCGGATTCGCGATTTGCTCGGTTGGTTTTCGTCTTTTGAGCAGTTGAAGTCTGCGGTAAAATTATTATTGCAATTAACCCGTGGTAGTAACGCGCCAGAACCGTTAGTTGCAACGCAAGGATTTTATCAGCGTTCGCTTGATCCTAAATTGGTGTATCACTTAGTGCGTGTTAATACACCCCTTCATCTGCAGGTATATCCTGAAATCAGCGTAGGTAGACATCGTTTGATCGTGCGTTTTCTAGAGTTAAATATTCATGATCGTGGTGTACAAAGAGTGGGGGATATTGAGTTTGAACTGACCTGCTGTTTGCCACTGGTGAGTTTTATTTAGGTTAGCAAGTTCGAACACAAAACCAGGGGCCGCGGGGGTTTGTCATAATGCTGTCACATCTACAAAGTAAATTAGCTTCTGTGCGCCACTTTCTAATAGAGGAAAATACATGAAAAATAAATACTTATCTGTCCTGTCTCTCGTTTTACTCAGCTTATTCAGCACCGCCACATTGGCAGCCACGACGATCACAGGCGCAGGCGCCACTTTTCCTTATCCCCTCTATACAAAATGGGCAGAAAAATACGACACACAAACCAGTGTTCGTTTGAACTATCAACCCATTGGTTCCGGTGGTGGTATCAAACAAATTCAAGCAAAAACAGTTGATTTTGGTGCGTCTGATAAACCGCTATCTGCTGCTGAGTTAGATGCCAGCAAACTGATTCAGTTTCCAACCGTGATCGGTGGTGTGGTACCCGTTGTGAATATTCCCAATATTAAAAATGGCGAAGTAAAACTGTCAGGCAGCGTGTTAGCTGATATTTATCTGGGAAAAATTAAAAAATGGAACGATGCAAAAATTGTAGCGCTCAATGCAGGTATTACTTTGCCTGATGCAGACATTACAGTGGTACATCGTTCGGACGGTTCAGGCACTACTTTTTTGTTCACTGACTATTTGGGGAAAGCGAGTGCAGCGTGGAAAAAACAAGTCGGTAGCGACACAGCCGTTTCCTGGCCAGGTGGTATTGGTGGTAAAGGAAATGAAGGTGTAGCCGCCTACGTGCAACGCCTTAAAAATAGTATCGGTTATGTAGAATATGCTTATGCAGAACAAAATGGATTGGTTTTTGCACAACTCATCAATCGTTCAGGACAAGCAGTTTCTCCCTCTATTGCAGCATTTGAAGCGGCCTCTGTTAACGCAAAGTGGAATGCTCAAACACAATTTGCAGAAATATTAACGGATCAAGAAGGTGCAAAAAGTTGGCCTATCACAGGTGCTACCTTTATTTTGATGCAGCGTGTTCAGGATGATCCTGCAAAGGGTAAAGCAGTGTTGAAATTTTTTGACTGGGCTTATAGTGATGGAAAAACGCTGACCACTAAAATGGATTACGCGCCATTACCTGATGCCGTTGTAAAAATGATTGAAGCGCATTGGAAGGAAACACTTAAGGATGGAGCGGGTAATTCAGTTTGGCAGTGACGAACTCTCCGCGATCTGTACACGACAAAAATCAACAACTTGGTTTCCAACTTTAAGCGATACCATCTCGCGCGAGCACGTCATCCCGTGGACGATTTAACCACGGGATCCAGGTCATAAGTGTTATTCTCAAATGATTTAAAAACATTTTTGAACAACGCTTAATAACCT
>JBIIEG010000195.1:0-2922 GCA_044237955.1 Gammaproteobacteria bacterium | reverse complement strand
TACAGAAAAAAAAGACGGGCTACTTATCACAAGCTAATGGATGCTGCAGGCCAGGAGGTTTTTGTATGAAATATTTCCTTAGCTTGACGCCTATGCCCTGACAACCCCTCATTGCCCCTGTTCGTCCGGTTAATGGGTAAGAATGTACGAAACAATTTTTTGGAACCCCGCGCCAGTACTGGGGAAACAGGGCGGCGGGAATTGCTGTGTGTTTGCGATATTTCTTCTCCGTCCGTCGGACAACCCTAGTACAGCGTATCTCTAATTTTGGGTGGTATGTGGTTTCTGTCTCTCGCTCGCTCGAATGCAGGCATGACTCGTTCGATCCAAAAACCACATACCACCCAAAATTAGATATTTGCTAAAAATTGTTCTAGCGGTCAAGACGACCCTCTTCTGCTAATTTTTATCACCTGCAATTTTCATCCAAAAGCCCGCTTCCACGCTGGATCGGCCGCTGCCTTGACTTTTATTTATGTTTAAGATAGAATGGTCGTTATGAATTTACTAAAAATTAGCAAATATATAATATGTAGCGTCTTGTATACCTGTGTTTTAAGTGCTTGTGATGGTTCAGGTGCTGTGTCGTCTCTGATAAGCGCACAACGGGAAGAGGCTCAACCACTTTCTATCTGGGCGGACATGCGAGACGGCTTCCAGTTTGGTGACACCGCTGCGCGTCCTGAGGTGGCGGCAGAGATCAAGGCACTGCAGGCCCACAAAGAAGACTTCTATAAAATCCTCCAAACGTCAGCACCTTATCTTGGCTATATCTACGAAGAGGTCAAAAAACGTGGCTTGCCCGCGGAGTTGGCTTTGCTTCCTGTGATCGAAAGCGAATGTAATCCCAATGCGCGCTCCAAAATGGGTGCCAGCGGATTGTGGCAGTTCATGCCAAGCACAGCGCTTCGTCTCGGCATTAAAACAAATCATGCTTATGACGGGCGCAAAGATATTATTGCGACCACCGATGCGGCGTTGGATTATCTTTCGGGGTTGCATAAAGCTTTTGAGGATGACTGGTTGTTGGCGATGGCTGCCTACAATTGGGGTCCTGGTAGCTTGGATAAAGCGATCAAAAATCAGAAAAAATGGTATGCAGGCACTAGTTTTTGGAAGTTGCGTGTGCCAGCAGAAACCCGGAAGTATGTGCCGAAAATCCTCGCATTGGCTGCTATCATTCACGATCCTGCTCGTTACGGGTTTAAATTGCCTGTTGGAGATAATCACACACGTTTGGCTTCTGTGCAGGTCAGTTCTTCTAGTGACATCACTGAGATTATGCGTATTTCCGGGGCGAGTATAGAAACCTTACATCGTTTAAACCCAGCCTATCGAACATTGGCAACGACCACGGTAGGTGCACCCAATAATTTTTTGGTACCCGTACCGAAGACAGAAGTTGCGCTAGCATCCAATCCTTCCCTAGTAGATAATAACCACCTTTCCGCTTCACATCTTAAGATTATGGCAGGGATCCGTTTAGCCCTCTCCTTAAGTGGAACGGCGGTTCTCCTCTAGTACAGCAACCGCTTAATTTTGAGTGGTATTTAGTTTCCGTCTCTCACTTGAATGTAGGCATGACTCGTTCGATCCAAAAACTAAATACCACTCAAAATTAAGCGGTTGCTGTACCAGGATTCTCTAAAGTACGTTTCATCTTCTATGACTGCCCAAATACTCGACGGCAAAGCTGCCGCCACTCAAATTTACCAAGGCATGACAGCGGCCATTCAGCGTCGGCAAGAACGCGGTTTGCGTGCGCCCACTTTAGCAGTTATTTTGGTGGGAACAGATCCCGCCTCTCAAGTATATGTCAACGCCAAACGCAGAGCGTGTGATACGGTAGGGATTCGCTCCCTCGCTTATGATTTGCCTGCCACAACAAACCAAGCAGACTTATTACAACGCATCGCTGATTTAAGCGCCGATACTTCTGTCGACGGTATCCTGGTGCAATTGCCTTTACCCCCCCATATTGATGCAGAAACTATTTTAGATTGTATCCCCGCGGATAAAGATGTGGACGGCTTCCATCCTTATAATCTAGGACGATTGGCGCAGAGACGCCCCAGTTTGCGTTCGTGCACACCTTATGGCGTGATCACATTATTGAATGGTGCAGGTCTTAATATAGAAGGACTTGATGCGGTGATAGTCGGCGCCTCTAATCACGTCGGTCGACCGATGGCGTTGGAGTTCTTGTTGGCTAAGTGTACCGTCACCGTCTGTCACCGTTTTACACATAACTTAGAGTCGCATGTACAGCGAGCGGATTTATTAGTAGTCGCTACCGGAAAAAAAGATGTGGTGCACAGCGAGTGGATTAAACCAGGCGCTATCGTGGTCGATATTGGCATTCACCGTGAGGCAGATGGTTCTATCAGAGGAGACTTGGATTTTGATATTGCGAAACAAAGTGCCGGATGGATTACGCCCGTACCAGGGGGTGTAGGTCCGATGACGATTGCTACTTTATTGCAAAATACTTTGTATGCGGCCCAGACGTTTCACAAAGGATAGACCGCTAATTTCGAGAGGTGCCCTTAATAAAACCTTAAAAATTGTTGGCTATACTGTCGGTCTTTGTAAAAAAACAAATACACAGAAAGTTAGTACCTTTTTACAGTTTTATTCTGGCTGGGCGTGTTTTAAAGCCGTCAAATAATTTCAACCAATCACCCAAGTAAAAGGGTGAGATTAACTAAGACTTACAATATATCAGCAATTCCCGCCGCCCTGTTTCCCCAGCACTGGCGCGGGGTTCCAAAAAATTGTTTCGTACATTTTTACCCATTAACTGGACGAACAGGGGCAATGAGGGGTTGTCAAGGGGGAGAGACGCAGTTCTTCCCCCTGACCGGCTGAATTCTCCCGGCTGGGACAAGTGCGAATTTATTTCGCGCGACGCGTTCAAACAAG
>JBIIEG010000163.1:0-2925 GCA_044237955.1 Gammaproteobacteria bacterium | reverse complement strand
CGTTGTTCAAAAATGTTTTTAAATCATTTGAGAATAACGCTTATGACCTGGATCCCGTGGTCAAACCATCCACGGGATGACGGCTAATGGGTGGGATGACGAGCTGGTGTGTGATGGATAACGTTACTAGAGTAGATAAGGTCATTTATAAAAATTTCAACCCTCGTCTTTTTTATTTTTCTTCTACGTCCATAGTTTCCATTGTCACAATCGCGTGTAACTTTTCAATAGCTTCTATCTGGATTTGTCGGACACGTTCTCGGGTCAACCCTACCGCACGACCCACGTCTTCCAGCCCTTGTTTTTCATAGCCATACAAACCAAAACGACGTGCCAAAATTTCTTGTTGTCTTGGTTTGAGTTGATGAAACCAAACATCTAAATGTTGTTCCAAATCTGCAGCTTCTAATAAACTTTCCGGATCAACATTGGCTTCATCGGGTAAATTGTCGATCAGTGTTTTCAGGCTGTCTTTTGAAACAGGGGTATCTAAAGAAGTCGTATCACAACTTAATTCCAACGTAGACCGAATTTCTTCCAGCGGTTTATCAATTTTAGCGGCTATTTCTTCGCAGGTAGGTTCGTGATCTAACACTTGTGCCAATTGACGCGCAACCCGCAAATAGGCATTAAGTGCTTTGGCTTTGTGTACTGGCAAACGAATCATGCGCCTTTGATTCATGATGGCGCGCTCAATCGCTTGTCGCACCCACCAGGTTGCATAGGTAGAAAAACGAAAACCTAATTCTGGATTATATTTTCCAACCGCGTGCATTAAACCTAAATTACCTTCTTCAATTAAATCTAAAAATAAAATGCCTCTGCCTAAATAATGTTTTGCTACTTTGACCACCAGGCGCAAATTACTTTCTATCATGCGTCTGTGCGCAATCGCATCGCCTGAACGCGCAAGTCGACTGACTTTTAATTCTTCTTCTGGCGTTAACAGTGGAAAAAACCCGATTTCTGTCAGATAAAGCTGTGTCGCATCATGATAGATGGGGTCGTAAACAGCATGGTGTTCGGATTCTTCTGGTAGCTCGTTTTCTACTTCCTCTTCTATTTCTTCTATTTCTTCTTCTGCTTCTCTTATGTCTAAAATATTTGGCTCCATTTCAGATAAATCTAATTCTGCTGTTGTGGATTCTTTCCTTTTCATGCTTGTTCTCCTGAAAGATTATTTTATTTGGAAAAACGCTTATGACCTGGATCCCGTGGTCAAACCATCCACGGGATGACGGCTAACGGGTGGGTGGATGCTGCACAAAATAATCCACCACACCCTGCACAATCGCGTTTGCTAATTGCTGTTGATACATTCGATCATTTAATTTTTTCTCCTGGATCGGGTTAGAAAGATAGCCTGTTTCGATCAGCAGGGAAGGAATATCCGGGGATTTTAACACTACAAAAGCTGCTTGCTCTACCTGGGGATAATGCAGTTTTGTGATAATGCTTAGTTTGTTTAATATGGATTTTCCTATTTCCAAACTCACCGCGATGGTATGTGTTTGCGATAAGTCTAACAGCACCGAACGCAAGAGATGATCTTTATCCACAATAACGCCATTGACCAGCTCAGATTCGTTTTCTTTTTGTGCGAGCCACCGTGCGCCTTCACTGGTTGCACCACGCTCAGATAGGGCAAAGACAGAGGCGCCGACTGCATTTTGATTTTGGTAGGTTGCATCGGCATGAACGGCGATAAAAATATCTGCTTTGGCACGTCTGGCAATGGCTAAACGTTGGCGCAATGGAATAAACACATCGCGATAGCGGGTTAATTGCGCGTTAAATCCCGGCTGTTGTTTGAATGTTTGCTGTAATAGTTTTGAGATGGCTAATACCACATCTTTTTCTCGGGTTTTTCCAGGGCCTATTGCACCTGGATCTTTTCCGCCATGCCCTGGATCAATCACGACCATGATGGGGTGATCAAATTTTTTATCTGTCCACGTTTTTTTAGCTTTATCAATGGCCTGTTTTTCTCGTAATATTTTTTGAGTAGCGATGCCCATCGTCCCCGCATTCAGATCGTTCAGCGGAGCAAGCTTTGGCACTGCGAGACTGCTCTCAAGATAGTCAGTCATCTTTACAGCAGGCTTCTCCTCTTTTGTAGAATAAGGCGTATGCGGCTGTGATTCATTCGCTTGACCCTTCTCTTGATTCTTCAAATTTGATGGGGATACAACCGGTTGAGGGGTGGGTGTGGTCGGATTTTTTACGGTGTGTTTTTTAATCGTTTTTGAGGGGTGTGGAGATATTTTTGGCTGTGCTTTTAGTTCTATTTTTGAAGGAACAAGTGTGGGCAGGGGTTTTAAATCTAGGACTAGAAGCGCACCACGATCTTTCGATTCAGGTATGGTGTACACCGTGGTATCCACCGCTATTTTTAATTGAAATTGTAAGGATATCTCGGATGGATTTTGTCGTGGCTGTAATTCATATTTGTAATTTTTTATCAGCGTAGATGCAAAACCTTGTTTGGGTAAAAGCGTTGCTAAACTGACTCTATCTATATCGACACTGAGTTGTAGTGTGTCCGGATAAAAGTGCCATTTATAACGAAATGCACCGCCTGCTATTTCAAATACAATTTGAGTGACATCAGATGGGTGAGCAACACTGATGCTCGTTATTTTTGCGAGTGTGCCTGCAGGTTTGGCTGTATCTGCGAATGCGGTTTGAAACAAAACAGCCATCACGATCATGAGCCATGCATACATTCTCAACTTAATCATGCGCCAAAAATTCCATGATTGCAGCACCGCGAGGTGTTTTATTTTCTATTTCTAATCGTCTTTCTTGATCGTGTGATGTGAAAAAAATCAACATGTCGGGTAGTGGTAATTGGCGCAAAAAATGATCGGGCCACTCTATCAGACAAATGCTGGTATGCGTAAAATATTCTGCTAATCCTAAGTG
>JBIIEG010000162.1:0-2926 GCA_044237955.1 Gammaproteobacteria bacterium | reverse complement strand
ATTTATAACTACTCACGGTACAAACTTTGTCATTCCCGCGAAGGCGGGAACCTATCCCAGTATGGCAATGATGCGAAGGAAATATTTAAAAAATAAGAGATTTAAGTATTTTTCTCTTTTGCCTTTAAATACAAGCCAGCATTTGGGAGCCGTACATGGATAGGTTCCCGCCTTCGCAGGAATGACAATGTTCGACTACAACTTTTAAACCACCTGGGGAGTTACCAAAAATTTAAGATTTGTTAATGTTCATTTCAGTTACTATTTCTACTGAGATAAAAACATACCAACTACGCGCGCTTGCGCTTCAGGCGCACCTTGAAATTTGGTTGGCAAGGTAAACACATAAGCGCCCTTTTCCGGCAAAGCATCTAAATTTGCGAGCATTTCCAATTGAAATTTATCTGCACCTAAAATGATTTTATGTGCCGGATAATCTTTTGCTACACCACAATCTAAAGACAAGGTATCAATCCCAATACCTGCTACTTTTTTTTCTAATAGATAAGTCGCAGCCTCTGCTGAAAACCCAGGAAAACGCATAATTCCCGCTGCATCTTTATTCAAAAATTCAATCGGGTCTGGCCAGCGCGAATACCATCCTGTATTGGCGATCACCAAAGCCTTAGCGGGTAAAACACCATGCTGATTTTCCCACGCCTGAATATCCTGAACAGACAAAGCATAATCAGGATCTGCATTTACCTGTTTTTGCACATTGATCACAACAGCAGGGTTCAGTAACTCTTCCAATGAAAAATCAGAAATAGAGCGCCCACCTGCAAAAAAATGTATAGGTGCATCCATGTGTGTGCTACACCCACTGGCCATCTCATAAGCATTCACCAATACCCCTGCATCTTGATGCGTTTCTGTGATCGTTTCATGAAATGCACATTTGCCTGGCCACTGTGGCATGCCTTCAAATACTGCATGGGATAAATCAACTAATTTCATGTGTTCAAACATAGATGCTCCTGCGTTTGTTTAGTCTATTAAGAATGAACCCACCGAAATTATTTTTTTCTGTAAGGGGTTTTTAGCTTATCCAGCATAGGATAATGTTTTTTGTTCAGTGTCACGAGAGTGAGTCCTTCTGCTTCTGCGGTGGCAGCAAGTAGCGCATCAACTAATCCTGTGCCATGACTTTTTCCATAACGATGGCGATAAGCGCCTGCTTTTTGAGCAACTTTTTCGGTTAATTCCACCTTGGGAAAGAGCGCCAAAAATTCACTCAATATCTGTTCTTCTCCTCGATTACGCACACCTGCATACAACTCAGCGACTGTTAGTACAGAAAGCATCATTGTTTCGCTATTTTCTTCAATAAAATGTTTTGCTGGCACATAACCACGCAAGGTATCAATTAAGATATCTGTATCTACTAAATAATGTTTCATCAGAATCGGTCTGCGCTTTGACGAATAGCAGTAAAGTTTGTTGTATTGTCTTTCCACATTCCAAAAGCCTTATGGAATATCTGTTCTCGTGTTTGTTTGCGAGAGCTTTTAATTTTTTGTTGCTGAGTGATATAACTCTCGATCGCTTCTCGAATCAACTGACTGATATTCTCTCCTTTGCAAACAGCCAAGCTGGAAAGAGATATTTTTTGTTCTTCGGAAAGATAAACCTGGGTTCTAATCATGATGTTGCCTCCTTTTTAAACAGTATACACCATCATTTGGTGTATACAAAAGTTATACGGGCAATTCGTACTTGAAACTGAACGTGCCCTGCAGGCAAATGGTGTCTGTGAATAATTTCTCTGGCTGCGTTTTCTAAAACCTCTATTTTTAGTTTGTGATTCTCATATTCTTCAAATGAGGCAATGGATGGGAAAGTAAGGTTCATTTAAATAGTTTTATGTATGGGACTATTATATCTGTTAATTATCGAAACTAATTTTTTTGAGCAACCCAAACAGTTGCTTTTCCACATTCTGGATCTTTATTTTTATACAGCAATACTTTAAAATTATTCTCTATCAGTATCCGCTCATATTCTTTAGAAGAAAGAGAAGCATGATATAAATCATGTCCCCCATTTTCACTCCAAACTTCATCATATTGATCTCCTGATGTAAAAACCAATAACCCACTTTGCATCACATAAGATGCAAGTAATTTTAATGTGGTGCGTTGATCTTCATGTGGTAAGTGAAACAGACTATGCCAGGCAATAACCGCATCAAATTGTTCTTGTAAGTGAATAGTTCGCATATCTGCTAAAAACCATCTCTCCTGTGGAAATCGCAGCTTACATAAATCAATCATTTTTTTACTGGCATCTATCCCAGTCACTTTATAACCTTGTTCAATTAAAAATTGAGCTATAGGCTCTCCAGTACCGCAACCAACATCTAATATTTTACTCCCAGGCTGGAGATGGGTTTGAATGAGATTTAAATAAAACTTCTCCATAGCTAATTCTTTACTACGGTGAGCATCAAACCAGTCTATGATTTCATCATAAACTGCATAAACCTTTTCTTTATCTTTTTTTGTCATCGCAATTCAGCACTGAAAGTGCAACATTGTAGCAGATGAAAAACGCTTATGACCTGGATCCCGCGGTTAAATCGTCCACGGGATCTGATCTATCCCCACGAAACGTTTTTGATCGTGGAGGTGGGGATGACGGGAAAAACGCGTGGCTATAAGTTAGGTTTTAGATTCCTCGCCGGATCGCTCAACCTGTGCTCAAGATCGGTAAACTCACTTCATTTCGTGGAGATAGATCAGATCTGGATATATCTCAAAATCATTTACCCTCATGCAACACATCATACAACCGCTCAGCTAAATCTTTACTGATACCAGTCACTTTGCAAAGATCCGACACACTGGCATTCGCAACACCTTGTAATCCCCCAAAAGAACGCAATAACTGACCACGTCGTTTAGCGCCGATACCAGGAATTTGTTCC
>JBIIEG010000161.1:0-2927 GCA_044237955.1 Gammaproteobacteria bacterium | reverse complement strand
TACTTGGTATAGCTCTCTTATCTTTGCCTGTCTGGATAGTTGTAGAATCTATTTTTTTAAGCACCTGGGGCACCACCTGGGGCAAGTCGCTACTAAAGACACAAGTCAGAGATAACAAAGGTAAGAAACTGACATTTTACAACGCATTAAAGCGTAGTTTTTTAGTTTGGTTCAAAGGCTTAGGAATGGGTATCCCGCCCATTTTTATCATCACCCTATTGGTGTCATATAACGAACTCAACAAAAAAGGCATCACAAGCTGGGATGGAGCAGGGAATCTGATAGTCACTCACAAAAAAATGGATATAGGATATCTCATTGCCGCAGTCATTGATAAATTTATACACTAACGATGGTTTACAATGGATCAGCAATTCCCACCGCCCTGTTTCCCCAGTACTGGCAAGGGGTTCTGAAAATTTTTTTTTCGTAGATTCGTATTGGTTAACTAGACGAACAGGCGCAATGGGGGGTTGTCACGTGGCCAGAAACGTAGTTCTTTCCCCTGAATGGCTGAATTCTCCTGTGCTGGGACGAGTACGAATTTATTTCGCGCGACACATTAAAACAAGAAAGCAAGCCCAATATGTTTTTCAGCGGGAATTGCTGAGTCACCCACATTCTTATTGCTAAGACCCACCCGGAGATCACTTAAAATGCTACCCTGTTTTACCAACACTACCGACAAAACCATCCCCATATTCCCCATCGTTGAAAAAGAGTTCGCATCCTGGTTATCCTCACAACCAGCACACATACAAAACTGGATGACCGCCATCAACTTCAAGGCAAAACCCTGCAGCACCGCTTTGTTATGTAACGCAGAAGGAGATCTTGAAAAAGTATTCGCAGGTATCAACAACAGCCAGGATTGGTCTGCATTCGGCCAGTTAGCAAGCAGCCTGCCCAAAGGCGCCTACCAACTGATCGCTCCGTCACAAACCCAAACAACATTTTCTGCCTTTTTAGCCTGGGGTTTAGGTAGCTACCAATTTACCACCTACAAAAAAGCACAATCATTAGAAGCCAAGCTCGTACTCCCCACCGATATAGACAGCAACTATTTAGACGCAGTTTTGCGCGCCACCTACCTGGTACGTGACCTCATCAATACCCCCGCGCAAGACATGATGCCAGCGGACTTAGTCAAAACTACCACCACGCTAGCGCAACAATTTAGTGCCAAAGTGAATGTGCTAAACGCAGACGACTTATTGAAAGCAGGCTACGCGGCGATTCATGCAGTAGGGCGTGCCAGCGTGCACCCACCTTGTCTCATTGACCTTCGATGGGGCGATCCCCAGCACCCGAAAGTAACCTTCGTAGGGAAGGGTGTTTGCTTTGACTCAGGCGGCTTGGATATCAAAGGCGCCGCCAACATGGCGACCATGAAAAAAGACATGGCAGGCGCCGCCCACGTACTTGGGCTTGCCCATATCGTGATGGCTTTAAAGCTCCCCGTTTGTTTACGGGTCTTGATCCCTGCGGTAGAAAACGCCGTATCTGGAGACTCCTATCGTCCTGGCGACATCTTAACTACCCGCAAAGGCATCACCGTAGAAATCACTAATACCGACGCCGAAGGCCGTGTTATTTTATCCGAAGCCCTGGATGAAGCTGCTCGCGAAAATCCCGCAATCATCTTTGATTTTGCAAGCCTCACCGGCGCCGCTCGCGTTGCTTTAGGCACAGATCTAGCCGCGCTATTCACACCTGACGACCAACTTGCAGCAGAACTTTCCATTGCCAGCCAAAAAGAAAATGACCCTCTATGGCGCTTACCCATCTACATGCCCTATCGAAAACTCATAGAAGGCAAAGTAGCAGACATCGTAAACTCCGCCTCAGCGCCTTATGGAGGTGCTATTACCGCTGCTATTTTTCTCAAAGAGTTTGTACCAGAAGGGATCAGTTGGGCGCATTTTGACATCATGGCCTGGAATATCAGCAGCAAACCCGGCGCTCCAGAAGGTGGAGAAGCAAATGCCCTGCGTGCCGTTGCCCGTTATTTGTGCGAACGTTTTATGCCCAAATGACGATGCAAGATACCTACCCCTGGCAAACCAAACAATGGCACGCCATCTTCACCCGATGGCAAAACAAAAAATTCCCCCACGCCTTACTTTTAACAGGACCTCAAGGTTTAGGAAAATTAGCCTTTGCACAAAATGTAGCAGCACGTTTGCTTTGCCCCACAATTTCTCATCAGCAAGAATTTGCTTGTGGTACATGTTCCAGCTGTGAGCTCATCAAAGCAGAAACCCACCCAGATCTCTTTACGATACAACCCGAATCAGATAGCAGCGTTATTAAAATAGAACAGATACGCGAATTGCTTTTATCGCTGCAACAAACCGCCCAACAATCCAGCCAACAAGTAGTCATTCTAGAACCCGCAGAAGCAATGAATAATGCAGCGGCAAATGCACTCTTAAAAATGTTGGAAGAACCATCCGGTGTTGTCACCTTTCTGCTTATCTCACATCAACCAGGGACAATGCCTGCGACCATTCGCAGTCGCTGTCAGAAAATGAATTTCCCCATACCACCTGTATCTACGAGTCTTGACTGGTTAAAAAATCAATTACCCGCAGAACAAAATACAGAACTACTCTTAGCGCTCTCTGAAAATATTCCACTTCGCGCCATTGCTTTTGCAGCAGCATCTCGATTCAGTGCGCACAAACAACTGGTAGATCAATTTATACAACTGAGCAATCATGATTTAACCCCTTTAAAAATAGCAGCATCGTGTGCAGAAATATCAGCAGAACAAGTATATGAAGGTTTGTGTTTAGTGCTCATGGATATTGTTCGTCTCCAACAATTTTCTGATAGTGTGATTGCGCATACACATCAACGCGATACTTTGACGTCTATTGCAGCTCAAACATCTACCGCAAAGTTGTTTCATTTTTTAGATAAAC
>JBIIEG010000015.1:0-11044 GCA_044237955.1 Gammaproteobacteria bacterium | reverse complement strand
AGTTAAATCGATAGTATTCGAGGCTTTTGGGTAATACAGGCAAACCTGCTTCTACGCCTAACCATTGGTTAAAGCCTTTGGTGGGTAAAATTGCGCGGTCATAGGTGTTATGCGTCCAACCAGTCGTCACTTTCACATTATTAAATTGAGTTCCCTGTTTTTCCATAAAATCATTCAACTCTACAGAACCATCCCCCGAGTTAATTTTAAGGTACTCATAACCATAGCCAAAGCTGAAATAATCATATTCAGACATGGGTACGCGATAATTCATCATCGCCCCATAGGAATCCAATGTGTAAGAGGCAATATTGGATTGATCAGGCGTGACCTTTTGGAAATAGACACTAAAGCCACGACTTATGCCTGAGTCTGTGTAATAGGGGTTGAAATAGTTGAAGCTATAGGTCTGAGCGAACTGGCTGTTATTGAAGCCTAAAGACACTGTTTTGCCACTACCACGGAAATTTCTTTGGGTAATATTAGCACCGTAAAGAATACCGTAAGCATCGGAGTAACCAACCTGTGCCGTCGCTGTGGTGGAAGAAGTTTCCTTCAGATGATATTCCAGATCGACTTGATCGGGAGTTCCCGCTACAGGCTCTATTTTGGATTCAACGTTGTCTAAATAACCTAAATTATTGAGACGACGTTTGGTCTCATCTTGTTGAGAAATGGAATAAAGGCCTCCTTCCATCTGCCTAGTTTCACGACGCAAGACTTCATCGGCGGTTCGCGTATTTCCGAAGTAAGTGACCTTTCTCACGTACATGCGCCGACCTGGCTCAACCGTAAAAGTCAAAAAGACCTGGTGGTTAGCGTCATCTATCTCTGGCACAACATCAACCTGGGCCATAGCGTAACCTTGATCGCCATACAATCGACCAATGGCTTCATTGACAGCAAGGACTTTTTTACGTGAGAACACGTCGCCTAGTTTGATTGGGATGAGCTTCGCTGCTTGCGCATCTTCTCCGAGCAGTTTTCCACTGAGTTTGTAACCTCTCACTGTGTAGGAGAACCCTTCAGTGATGTGTATGTTAACAACCACCGACTTTTTATCTGGGGTCATGTCCGCTGAGTCAGAGTCTACTTTGAACCGCAAATACCCGCGGTCTAAATAAAATTCCTGCAGCGTTTTAAGATCTGCTTGTACTTTTTCTTCGGAGTATTCATCTTTGCTGCTGAAAAATTTCCACCAGGGTCTTTTACCCAGCGAGAAATTTTTGAGTAATTGTCGCGTCGTAAATGCTTTGTTACCGATGATGTTGATCTGACTGATTTTTGCAACTTTTCCTTCATGAATCAGGATTTCAACTTCCTGACGCTTACGACTCTGTCCGGTCGTTTTGACCTCAACGGTCGCATCATAACGACCTGCTTTATGGTATTCGTTAATCATGGACTGCTTCATGCCTTCTAGCAGTGCCTGATCATAATCTGACCCTTCAACAATCCCAGCGTGCTTGAGGGCAGCCATCAAATCTTTGGTCTTGATTTGCTTATTACCTGATATCTTAATCAAGCCAATGGTTTCACGCTCGGTCACTCGCACGATAAGGGTATTACCTTCTCTGGCCAGGCTAATATCATCAAAAAAACCGGTTTGATAGAGTGCATGAATGATCTTTCCCGTGTCAGAAGGTGACAGGGTTTGTCCGACATGAACGGGTAAATATTCCATCACGGTTTGCTGCGTAATTCTTTGCAGGCCTTGCACACTGATTTTTTGAACAACAAATTCATCGGCTGCCCAAGTAGGTAATGCGATGAATAAGAAAATGGCGCAACAAGTGAGACGTATTTTTTTGAAAAAATTCATGGTGATCGGTATTCCTGTTGATCGGTAGACGCTTCCCTAATTCTAGAGATACCTCGAACGGTGCTCTGAAAGGTTGCAGCTTGAGATGTTTAATATCACAAAGGTCTCGATTATAAAAGCATTTCAGTACCAGACTCAATCGATTTGTGAGGCACTTCGCGCGCCGGTAAATCACTCCAAAAACGTCGTACTGGCTGTTTTCAAAAATGCCAACTCAACTTCTGTGGAGGGCCTTCCTAATGTTTGATTTCTGTGAGGGAATCGTCCAAAACGCTGAATGTGCTCACTGTGGCCGAGCGCATAGTCTAGAAACTGCTGGAATAACGGTCGTGTCTCTGCAAAGGCAATCGCAGCCAATATTTGATAAGCACGTACCGAGAGTGTCTGCATTTCAAGACTCTCTGAATGCATCAGAGGGAAATAAAAGAACACCCGTTCTATCAAACTGAGTTGATGGTCATAAGAGAGCTCTACACCTTCCAAGCATAACTGCAGTGCTTTCTTGTCCTGCTCAAACGCTTTGGGTGTATGGCGATAGATATGCCGCGAAAATTGATCTAACAATATGATGAGCGCTAAAAACCCTCGGGGTGTTTCTTTCCAATGATTGTAGCCACCATGAATCGCTTTATTCAAGTCACCTTGAAATTGAGTTTTGATTTCATCATCGAGAGAAGCATCGCCACTAAACCACATCCAGGTACGGTGCTCTGAAGGTAAGGTTGTTTTTTCGGCATTGCCAAACCAGTAATGCAGGATAGTTTCTATTCGTTCCATAAAAATAGTGTGTCTAAGAGGGATTTCTAAACGCCGTATAGCCTGTGACGCCTAATATAGCTATTCAAAATGGTATACATCCAAGGCCAAATAATAGCGCTGGTCAAAGCGGGTAACCAAAATCGGGAGTCTGCGCGAAACAAAAACCACAATGGACTGCTGCCATAGCGGGAGCAAACGAATGCGCACATTAAAGCGTAGTATAAAATAGGTGATCACCACGAACGCGGCGGCGTGCTCGCCCATCAAAGTCCCCATCAATAAATCGACTAACACACCCATCAAAAAAGCCACCACCATGCCAATGCGATAAGGCAATGCCAGCGCCCAAAAAATAAGCACCAGCGCAACCCACCCTGGCTTAAACCATACTGCCCAATTGGGAAAAGGCAGTATTTCCAGCAAGAGTGCTATCAAAAAGCTGAGAGTGATCGTGAGAAATATGCGCATATTCGATGTTTTTAGTTGTTGGGCTTCGCTATGCTCAGCACCAAACTACGGCTTTGCTTTTTTCTTGGAGGGTTTTTCAGAAGGGGTGGCAGAAGCAGGCGGATGCACTGAAGCTGCTAAGACCTGTTCTTCTGATGGCCAAAGCAAAACGACTTGTCGGCTTTTATCTAAATGTGCACTGGGTGCTACCCGGATAACAGCAAAACGCTCGCCGGAATTTTGTTGAATGGAGGCTACTTTTCCGATTGGATAACCAAACGGGAATTTCCCACCCAATCCAGAGGTCACTAACATATCTCCTACCACAATATCTGCCGTTACAGGGACATTCAACAAACTCAACTGATCTGCATAACCCATACCAGCAACGACTAAACGCATACCATTGCGCGTATTTTGTACAGGGACTGCGCTACGGGTATCGCTGACTAACATCGCCTGACTGGTAAAGGGGGTCACATCAATGATCTGACCTGCTACACCATAAGCATCTAACACGGGTTGTCCTGCAAAAACGCCGTCCTGCGTTCCTTTATCTAATGCAACTTCTTGCGTCAAAGGATCATTGCCCACTGACAGTAACTGAGCAATCAGCGTTCTCCCCGATATATGGCTCGATGAACTGAGCAATTCCCTCAGCTGTTCGTTATCGGTTTCCAAGGCAAGCAGTCGTTGCAATTTTGCTTCCAGTAAAAGCTGCCTAGCGCGCAATCGTGCATTTTCACCCAGTACTTCTTGTTGTGTTGCAACGCTGGTGCTTAACCAGTCGAAAAACTGCATAGGCCTGTCAACGATGGTTTGCAGGGGCAATACGATGACCGTGAGATTGGAACGAATGCGTGCGAAAGGTTCTGATTGATGATTAATGATCATCAATCCAATACAGAAGAATAAAAGAATGATGGCGCGCAATCCCAAAAAACGACTGCGGCTGAATAAAGGTTTAATGAGTAATGCCTCCTGAAAAAAATATTTTTTTCTTTACTCAGTTGACAGAAACGCGCCACCTAACACGTCCATCATACCTAAGGCAAGACCGCCGCCTCTGGCTACGCAAGTCAGTGGATCTTCTGCCACAATCACTGGCAAGCCTGTCTCTTCCATCAAGAGTCTATCCAGGTCTTTTAACAACGCGCCGCCGCCTGTCAGAACCATACCGCGTTCGGCGATATCTGAGGCCAATTCAGGGGGTGCTTTTTCCAACGCATCACGCACAGCCGCAACAATACCCATCAAAGGTTCTTGCAAGGCTTCCAATACTTCATTGCTGTTCATCACAAAACTGCGTGGCACACCTTCTGTTAAGTTTCTACCTCGCACTTCAATTTCGCTGACCTCACCGCTGGGAAATGCAGTACCGATACTTTGCTTGATACGTTCAGCTGTTGCCTCTCCAATCAATGTGCCGTAGTTACGACGTACATAATTGACAATTGCATCATCAAAACGGTCTCCACCAATACGTACTGAAGCGGAATAGACAATGCCATTCAAAGAAATAATCGCAACTTCCGTGGTGCCACCGCCGATATCTACCACCATGGAACCGGTTGCTTCATCCACGGGCAAGCCTGCGCCCATCGCGGCAGCCATAGGCTCTTCGATCAAATAGACTTCTCTTGCGCCTGCGCCGAATGCTGATTCTTTGATCGCACGTCGCTCTACCTGCGTAGAACCACAAGGCACAGAAATCAGTACACGAGGGCTTGGCCTAAACGCACGTTTCTCGTGCACTTCATGAATAAAATGCTGCAACATTTTTTCGGTGACAAAAAAATCTGCGATAACCCCGTCTTTTAAAGGTCGTGTGGCAACAATATTAGAAGGTGTACGGCCCAACATGCGCTTGGCTTCAACACCTACCGCAACGACGTGCGTTTGACCTGTTTGTGGGTCAATACGTACAGCAACCACCGATGGTTGATTTAATACAATGCCTTTTTCACGGACGTAAATTAACGTATTAGCTGTGCCTAAATCGATGGAAAGGTCGTTTGAAAAAATGCCGCGAAATTTTTTAAATAACATCGGAATGCTGTTAAAACGTGGAGACATCTCTGCTTTATTAAATAGTGAATTCAATGTGTCAGCCCTCTTTCTAAAAATATTTATTTTGGTAGTTTGGTATAGCAGTAAATGCTTGGTGCTACTTTAACTGAAAACAAAAATCAAGCAAGACTTTAAGGTGCGTTACAGAAGGAAAAAGGCGTAAAGATTACAAAACAGGGATTACGTCAGCGTTTTAATGCGCATGCTGTGGAGTTAATGTCCCAACTCCTAAAAGTGGCTTTATCTAATTTTAGGTCAGCCAACCGTCCCGTATTGGATTTGCTGAACTATTTTTCTAGCTTTTATCAGCTAGATAATAGAGGTGCCCTTAAGCAATTAACCTTAAATCAAGTACAGTTCTTACACGCACCTGTGATTTCCATTGGATGATCAGACAAAGAAAACTGATATTGTTTTGCTGTTTTTTGTAGTGCTTTTTCTAATGCTATAACGCTTATCTCTTCTGCCTGACCACACTTTTCACAAAGAAGCAGCTGTGCATGGTGATTATGCTCAGGCGTATCACAGGCAGTATAAGCATTTTGGCTAGCAACACGGTGGATTAAATGCTGCTTTTGCAAAAAGTCTAATCCGCGATAAACAGTCATTGCTTCTGCTTTAGGATAATCCTTGCGCAATAAGCGCAGTAGTTCATAAGCGGTTAGATGTTCGCCATGCGCGTATATTAAGGCTAATAAATCTTTCCGGATATCTGTCAAACGTACACCTGCTTGCTGACAGAGTTGTTCAGCTTGCAGCAGACGCTTTTCTATAGATTTGTTCATACCCCCACCCCCTAAAAAAAATAAATTACGAAAGAAGCTTTTTTTTTGGCTTTTTAAATGTTATGTTACAACATAACTGGCTAACAGTTTTTTGCATACACTGGCCAGTACAGCATATCTCTCATTTTGGGTGGTATGTGGTTTTTGGATCGAACGAGTCATGCCTGAATTCGAACGAGCGAGCGAGCGAGCGAGCAAGAGACAGGAACCATATACCATCAAAAATGAGAGATACACAGCACTATTTTTAGACATTAACTGATTACACACTACCCTCAAAGGAGACTCCCGATGTACAAAAAAATAATGAGCCTTTGCTGCTTATTCCTAAGCGCTGTGGCTTTTGCCAAACCCATTGCCATTGTGGCAGCAGAAAATTTCTATGGAGATGTTGCCAAGCAAATTGGTGGCCCTTATGTAAAGGTCACCAACATTATGAATAATCCGAACCAAGACCCGCATTTATTCAGCAGCAGTCCTGCGACAGCTAAAGCAATTGCAGCCGCCGATATGGTTATTTACAACGGTATAGATTATGACCCTTGGATGGACACCTTATTATCTCCTAACGCCAACCAAGAAAGACAGATGATCGTCGTTGCAAATTTGCTTGGTAAAAAATCAGGAGATAATCCGCATCTTTGGTATGAGCCAAACACCATGTTGGTATATGCCAATCATCTCACAGAAAGACTGGGTGTGCTGGATGCAAAAAATAAAAATTACTTCCAACAACAGTTGAGTAATTTTAAACAACAGCACAATACGTTGCTCAAAAAAATTGCCACGCTTAAACAACAATATCAAGGCACGTCAGTTATCGCAACAGAACCTGTGTTTAATTATATGGCTGATGCTTTGGGTTTAAACATGCAGGGTAAAGACTTTCAAATCAGCGTTATGAATGAGGTAGCACCCAGCGCAAAGGATACTCAAGATTTTGAAGATAAGCTGAATAAGCGTCTTGTAAAAATATTGATCTACAACGGTCAAGTGACCAACCCATTGACAGACAGAGTAAAATCTTTAGCAAAAAAATCCAGCATCCCAATAATCGGTGTCAGTGAAACACAACCCTTAAATCAAACTTATTTTGGTTGGATGAACGATGAACTAGATGCGCTGGCTATTGCGTTATCTCACAAAGGTAGTGATTCCATTGCACGCGATTGAGTTTGAAAAACTCTCATTAGGATATGCCAGAAGAAGTCTGATCACTGATTTTTGCGACACTATCCCCGTCGGACAATTCATCGGTATTTTTGGTCAAAATGGCGCGGGCAAGAGTACGCTGCTACGCGCTATTTTGGGCTTAGTCACACCTGTATGCGGCAGAATACTGCTACATGGAAAACCAGTCCGATGCGGACATCCGGATATAGGGTATATGCCGCAATTGCGCGCGCAGCAACCAGCGCATCAATTAACAGGGCGGATATATCTACATGCCACGCTAAATGGTCTGCGCTGGGGATTATCTTTTGCCACCCAAAAACAACGGATCCAAATTGAAGAGGTCATCCGGTTAACGGGATTGCAAGATTATATCGATAGGCCTTATGGACAATTGTCGGGTGGCGAGAGACAGCGTTTGGCATTAGCGCAAGCTTTGGTGAGTCAACCTAAAATTTTATTGCTAGATGAACCGCTCAGCAGTCTTGATCCGGGCCAACAAAAAAATATGATCCATCTTATACAGACGATTCAGCAACAACTAAATATCACTGTTTTATTAACGGCACATGATATGAACCCATTGATTCCTGTTATGCATCGAATCATTTATTTGGCACATGGAAAAGTAGCTTGCGGGCAGACACATGAAGTCGTCAATAGCGCTACATTAAGCTGGCTCTACGATACACCGATAGCAGTTATTCCTTGGGAGCAAAACATTCTCGTTATACACAAACAATCCGGCAAAAATATGCAAGAGATAGATCATGCAGTTCTTTAATCATCTATTTGCATATGACTTCATGCGTAACGCTTTTATGGCTGGCACCTTAGCAGCTGTTATCTCTGCGATCGTTGGCTATTTTATTGTTTTACGCAGTCAGAATTTTGCAGCTCACGCGTTAAGCCATATTGGATTTGCAGGCGCAGCAGGCGCTGGCTTGTTGGGATTAACACCCACTGCAGGACAACTTATATTGACTTTATTGGCAGCTATTGGCATGGGCAGCCTAGGAGAAAGAGCCATCAAAAGTGATATTGCAATCGGTATTACGTTGTCACTCTCATTAAGCCTGGGCGTGTTGTTTCTTTATTTTTATACGAATTATGCAGGCCACGCGATGATCATATTATTCGGTGATTTATTTGGCGTTTCGACTTCAATGATAAAAAACATGTTGATCTGCTCAGCGATTAGCCTGATAGGTTTAATCGTGATTGGCAAACGCTTGTTATTCAGCAGTCTGGAACCAGAATTGGCAGAAGCAAAAGGTATTTCCTTACAGTTTATTTCTATTACCTTTCTCATACTGGTGGCAATTGCTATTACGGAAGCCAGTCAAGTGGTAGGCATTTTATTGGTATTTACATTATTGGTAGGTCCCGCCGCTTGTGCTTTATGCCGCACGACTACACTTTTTAATGGATTGTTTTTATCAATTGCAATAGGAGTCACCACTGTTTGGGTAGGAATTATCACAGCTTATATCACCAACTGGCCTGTTTCATTTTGGATTACTTTTTTAAATTTTAGCGCTTATCTCTGCTTTAGAAATTTCTCTGTATTTGAAAAATTTTACAAAGCTAATTATCAATCTTAATTACTCGGAAAATTTATGCGAAATATAAACAAGATTACTATTCAATTTTTACTCTTTATAACAGGATTTTTTTGTTTAAATACAGTTATTGCCGCGCCACCCTTCATCATAGATGACCCAGAACCTACACAATACAAACAAATAGAACTCTATCTTTTCTCAACTATGGATAAAGGGAGTGATAACACGGCTTTACAGTTGCCTGGTATCGAAGCAGATTGGGGGTTTGCACCCGATTGGCAATTTCATATTGCAGCACCCATCGCTGGAAACCTGCCCAAAAAAGAGAATGTAAATATATCGGAAGCAGATGACTCTGAAGCTGGAGACTCATCTCAAGCAGCGGTGAATACATTGGGTGTGGGTGATATTGAAACAGGCATTACCTATCGATTCATCAAAGAAACCGATAAATCTCCTCAAGTAGCCATTGCACCAGTCATTGAATGGCCAACAGGTGACTCAGAACGCGGGTTAGGTAACGGACGTGCTTGGATGAGACTACCTGTTTTGTTAAAGAAAAGCTGGGGTTCTTGGACTACTTATGGTGGTGGCGGATACGCTATCAACTCAGCACCCGATCAACAAAACTACACGTTTGCTGGTTGGGTGATGCAACGTGATTTGAGCGAAAAAATTACTTTAGGTGGTGAAGTGTACACGCAGGGTGCCAGCAGTGTGGATGGTCAATCTTATACGCTTGTCAATTTCGGTGGGAACTATAACTTAAATAAACATGTTAGTTTTTTATTCAGCGCTGGGCATAGCATCGTGGGTGAAGAGCATACACAGGGGTATGTGGGAATACACTGGGTTTCTTAGTCTGCGTCCTTGTTATATACGCATTCAACTTGAAGATACTGGTTTTGTATCTTCAAGTTCGAGGACTATAGACAAGAGACATATGCTCAAATCTAAAAAACACCGAACTGGGGTTAACTATGGTGGAGCAAAGTAAGACTCTGCTTCATCAGCTACGGGGGGAGAAGAACCCGGAGCAAAGAATCCGCTATGCACCAAAGCAGATACTGCGAATCTTTGATCTGTCGTCGACTCAAGAATCCCTTCATTACCTTCATTATTCGGGGGATCACAAGAAGGTGTCATGCAAGGCGCTGTGTTGCCAAAGATATCTTGTAGTTCATAATTAGCCCCTGCCCACAACAGCAAATCAACAGCATCTCTTTCTTTACAGTAGTGAAGCGCGGTCTTGCCAACGATATCTTGTAGGTTATAATCAGCACCTGCCTCCAACAGCAAATAAACCACAACTACATGACCAGCGGCTGCTGCAAGATGAAGTGGTGTTGTGTGATCGTGACTATCTTCTAGATTAATCTCAGCCCCTTCGTTCAGAAAGAGCCAAACCAGATTTACAAGACCATTCTCTGCTGCTTCCCGGAGTGATTCCTGTAGATCAACCTGAACCCCTTTCTCCAGAAACACCTTAACCACAGCTGCATGATCACGCACTGCTGCAAGCTTAAAGGGGGTTAGGCCAAATAAATTTTGTGGACCAAACTCCGCTTCTTCCGCCAGCAAGAGCCGAACGACATTTGCATGACCACTCGCTGCTGCAAAGTGAAGTGCAGTACTACCCTCTTTATCTGTATTTTGGATATTTAGCTGACCACTTTTCTTCTGTTCTTCTAGTAAAGAACGAACCTCCTCTAAACACCCTTCATAGGCGGCGACATGAAGGGTCGTCAACAAAGGATCACGCAAAAGAGCAAGCTCTTTACGAGAAAAAACAAAACCTTTGAACAGCGTTTGTATCATAACAGTTGGCAGATTTCCGGGTAGCTTATAAGCCACCATGGTATCCCAAAAATGCTGAAATCTTTGCATTTTAGCTCGATCAGGATTGAGAAAAATTTGAGCTTCTGCTGCTCTTCCTTCTTGTGGTCTAACAGGCTGTCTTAAAAAGGCAGCCAGGCTATAAAGCAGCCTCTCAATATTACTATTGCCTGCGAGTAGATGTGGCAATAGAAAGCTGAAGAATTGGCGCTCGAGCTGTGTTTCTTGCCTCTCAGGCAGAACCAAGCGCTTTAACAATTTTTCCAGATCACTCGCTTGGCTAATCTGCTCAAATGTCGAATTTGTCAGTGGCTTATAGAGTGGTTTTTCTAGGATATCTATGATTTTTTCATGTAGGCCTTTTATCCCTCTGATTAAGCCTCGGAATCTTCGGGAGACCCCTCTCAGCGCTATAAATTCTTCGAGTGTGAAATATCCAAACATGTGATATTGCAATTCTCGAGGTAAGCCATTCAACATAACAGAGGAAAAACGATGCTCAGTCAGTGGTTCAACTTCTTGAGGCAAGTCATCCGACTCTGTGACAGAGGAAGAAGGATGCTCAGGTGTTGCATCCGATCCTTTTT
>JBIIEG010000159.1:0-2991 GCA_044237955.1 Gammaproteobacteria bacterium | reverse complement strand
AAGCTTTCTGTGCATGCAAACGATTTTCACTCTGTTGAAAAATCGCAGAACATGATTGATCTGCTAACGTCTCACTGACTTCTTTTCCTCGCACCATCGGTAAACAATGCATAAAAATAGCACGGGGATCAGCATTTGACATCAAAGCTTCATTCACCTGAAAACCATCAAACAAATGTTCGCTGGCGGATGCTTCAAACCCCATGCTCGTCCACACATCAGTATAAACAGCGTGTGCATTTTTAACAGCATCTACAGGCGCACTAAAAAAATGAATTTGCCCCGTTGCGCTATTTAGTTGCGCTGTTGCTTCTTCTAAAATAGCACTATCAGGTTGACGGGTTTTAGGACAACAATAATGCACGTTAACACCCAGACCGGGCGCCATCAATAAAAGACTATGCAAAATATTATTACCATCACCGATATAGGTTAACGTCAGACCTTTCAATTCTTTGAATGTTTCTAACAGCGTTAATAAATCCGCGAGAATCTGACAGGGATGATGTAAATCAGACAGCCCATTGATGACAGGCACATCAGCAACCTGCGCCATACGCTCTAAATAACTGTCTTCGTGCGTTCGCATCATAATGGCTTTGCAATAACCCGCTAACACTCTGGCTTGATCCTCAGGTTCTTCTGCTTTTCTGGTATCCGTAATGCTTTCCACCACATCACCACCTAACTCACGCATCGCAACTGTAAAGCTAAATCGCGTTCTGAGTGAAGGCTTGTCAAACAACAACGCTAAATGTTGTCCTGACAAGTGGGGCGTGGACTCACCTGCTACACGCTGTTTTTTAAGCAAGAGCGCGTGTTGCAACAAAGCGAGTGTCTGCTGTGCGTTTAATTCTTTGCCAGTTAAAAAGTGTTGTGTGTTCAAGGGAATGTCTCAAATAAAAAACTTGTTTTTCGTGAGTGACTATGATTGAATAATTATTCACTTTTAGTGCATAGTTATTCACTTTTAGTCATTTAATCAAAATCAAAACAGCGAGTCAAGCGGATGATAAAAGCAGGCATTATTGGCGCAACCGGCTATACCGGCGTTGAATTATTGCGTTTATTAGCAGGTCACCCTGGCGTTGAAATCTGCTACGCCACCAGTGAATCTTATGTAGGACAAAAGATAGGCCACGTTTATCCACACCTCAAAGATGCGGTGGGTGATTTAATAGCCCAAAAATTTGACATCACAAAAACCATAGCATCCTGTGACGTAGTTTTTATCGCCCTACCCCACGGACATGCGCCTGATATTGCAGCGCCTTTACTAGCGGCTGGAAAAAAGGTCATTGATCTAGGCGCTGATCTACGCCTTAAAAATCCCGCAGATTACGAAAAGTGGTACAAAGAAACACCTGCACCTGATGCGCTATTACAACAAGCAGTTTATGGTTTACCAGAAGCAGGCTGGCGTGAAGCTATTAAAAAAAGCAGTCTGATCGCTAATCCAGGTTGTTATGCAACCGCTGCTATTTTAGCTGCAGCGCCTTTATTAAAAACGGATCTGATCAATTTGAATGAATGCATTTTAGATGGAAAATCAGGCGCATCCGGTGCAGGTCGCACGCTATCACTCAACACACATTTTTGCGAAGTGTCTGAAAACTTTAAAGCTTATCAGACTGCAGGAACACATCGACATACCCCTGAAATTGAACAAAGTTTTAGCAGCATCAAAGGTGAATCGATGATCGTAGAATTCACCCCACATTTAATTCCGATGGTCAGAGGCTTATTTATGACGGCCTATTTCAAACTGCAAAAAAATACAACAGCGCAGGATATTCATGCTTTATATCAAGCTTATTATCATCAAGAACCTTTTATACATATTTTATCGATGGATGAGTTAACACATACCAAACAAGTACGCGGCACAAATCGTTGTGATATTGCTGTGCATTTAAATACACGCACGCAACGCATTACTGTTACCAGTGTGATTGATAATTTAATGAAAGGCGCTTCAGGACAAGCTATACAAAATATGAACTTAATGTCTCAATTACCAGAAACAATGGGACTCACCTCCTCTGCAATTTATCCTTAAGGAACAACTATGAAAATAATCCAAGGTAGCATTTGTACTCCCAAAGGTTTTTTAGCTTCAGGCGTTTATGCAGGCATCAAAAAAAGATCTGAAAAAAAAGACATCGCATTGATTTACAGCGAAAAACAATGCGCAGCAGCGGGCGTCTCAACAACCAACTTAATGAGAGCAGCCCCTGTGATCTTAACTGAAAAATCACTTGAGTCTGGTTATTTAAAAGCAATCGTTGTGAATAGCGGTAATGCCAATGCGTGCACAGGCGCACAAGGTATGGAAGATGCAGGCACCATGGCAACTACAACAGCAGCCGCATTAAATATACTACCCAATGAAGTCGCAGTTGCCAGCACGGGCGTGATTGGTGTGCCCTTGCCCATAGAAAAAATAATCTCTGGCATTCAGGACGCAGCGGTGCAACTTAAAACAAATGCTGATGATGCCGCCAATGCAATTTTAACCACCGATACTTTTACAAAAGAGTGTGCTGTGAGCTGTGAAATAAACGGCAAAACTGTGCATATTGGCGGCATTGCAAAAGGCTCTGGGATGATTCACCCCATGATGGCAACGATGTTAGGTTTTGTGACAACTGATTTAGCCATTACGCCGACCGCTTTAAAAAGCGCTTTGATAGAAGCCAATGAAGATTCTTTTCACATGATTACCGTAGATGGTGATACATCCACGAATGATATGTTACTGATATTAGCCAATGGCATGGCCGGCAATATTGAAATTTCAGACACACAGAGTACCGAATATAAAATTTTTACCGAAGCACTAAAATTTTTGTGTGTCGATTTGGCAAAAAAAATTGCGCTCGATGGGGAAGGTGCGACCAAATTGATAGAAGTGAATGTCACAGGCGCCACTTCAAAAGAAGAAGCAAGACAAGCTGCTCGCGCGGTTTGTCGTTCTTCACTCGTCAAATC
>JBIIEG010000158.1:0-2992 GCA_044237955.1 Gammaproteobacteria bacterium | reverse complement strand
GAAATCTGCAACAGCGGTAGCGCCTGGCGCCATTTCTATGGTGTGCAGCAATGGATCATAAACACCATGACCGTTGCGCAAAATAAACCAATGCCCATGAATGTGCATGGGGTGTCGCATCATGGATGTGTTTGTAAAAATAATACGATAGCGTTTACCTTCTTGAATGCTGATTGGTTTTGCTTTGTATTCAGGTACGCCGTTGATAAACCAAATAAAGCGATCCATATAACCGAACAATTCCATTCTGATAATGCCGTCTACTGGTTTTTTAGGATCATTGGTTTGAACAGCCGCTTTTAGATTTTGATATTTTGTGCCTGTCGTTATTGCGTTAAAAGATCCAGGCGGAGATATCGTGTCACCTATGAGGGTGGATTCTGTTGGCATCTCCATATTCATATCATGTGCTGCATGCATACCATCACCCATATTCATAGCAGCATGATCCATCTCTGGCATCATGTTAGACATCATGTCTCGTGAAACAGGCAGAGGTTCTGGAAATGGTTTTATTTGTTTGTCATCTAGTACAGCGTATCTCTCATTTTGAGTGGTATGTGGTTTTTGGATCGAACGAGTCATGCCTGCATTCGAGCGAGAGACAGGAACCACATAACACCCAAAATGAGAGATACACTGCACTGGTGCCTGGTTATTATCGGTAATTAAAGCGCCTATCGCTGCTCCTCGCGTATCAAGTGATTCTGCATAAATAATGTAGGGGTCTTTTTTTTCAATCTTCACCAACACATCGTAAGTTTCACCCGGTGCAATTTCAAAATCATGTACATCGTAAGGCTTCACATCATTACCCTGTACTTGTACTACTCGCATGGTTGTGTCGGGTATTTTTACGCGATAAATGGTACTGCCTGCCGCACTAATAAAACGCAGTCGTACCACATCACCTAATTTCACCAAAGAAGTCCAAGGATGCGCTGATGTTTTTCCATTCAACAAATAAGCGTCGTAAGCCACATCGCTGATGTCATAAATACTCATTCGCATTTCCTGCATCATTTTATAATCATCGATAAGCGCTCTTTTTTCTTTTGGATTGGCTTTGCGATAATCACGAATAAATTTCATCAATGAAGGCTGCAGCGGAAAACGCGGCGAATAATAATCTCCTTCTTTTTTTAAGTTCGCAAAAATTCGCTCGGCAGGTGTGTCACTCCAATCCGATAGCACGATAACTTGATCTTTGTTGTATTGATAAGAAGGCGTGTGACGAGGATCAATGATAAATGCACCGTACACACCTTCTTGTTCTTGTACATCGGCGTGTGCGTGATACCAATAGGTGCCTGATTGACGCAGTGTGAATTCATAATGAAAAACACCACCGGGCGGAATGGGTTTTTGCGTGATGCCTTCAACACCATCCATCTGCCAGGGCAAAATCATGCCGTGCCAATGGATGCTGGTTTCTTTATCCAATTGGTTGTGCACATTGATGGTGATGTGATCGCCTTCTTTGAAATGTAACGTGGGCGCTGGAATTTGATCGTTAATCGCAATCGCGGTACGCGTTTTGCCTGTAAAATTAACGGTCTTGCTATTCACTGTCAGATCAACGGTACGATTCGCTGCCAGCGCATTTGATATACTGAAGATGATTAAAACGAATGCCCATAAAACATATTTTCTAATGCGGTATACATTTGAAAAGTTATTTTTCAAGCACTGCATGTCGTTAATCCTCAAGACGTTGGTTTTGTTTGTGAAGGCATTGTCCCGCAAAAAATCACGGGATGTGTTTGAGTGGCGAGTCCCACAAAAGGGGAGATACAAGAATTCAGCCGGTATAGCCTATTTGAATTAAAGGGGGAAACAAGACTTTTCCCCCTTAAAAACCCGGACGTTCAGGATGAACAGAATGCCGTGATCGAGAGGGATGTCGAAAAGCGGCCCCTGGTTTTATATTCGAACTTAAAGATACAAAACCAGTATCTTCAAGTTGAATGGGCATAGGTATGCTAAAGGGCACCTGGGGGTGTGATTGAAAGTGTAGGTTTTTATCTTCGATGGGTATTTCTTCTAGTATGAGTCAGGGTCTGGTTCAGGGTCGCACATCCATGTGCTCTTGTTTTTCTATCCCTGACCACAAGCCCTGAACCAGACCCTGACTCATACTAGAAGAAATTGTGCTGACCTACACTTTCAATCACACCCAGGGCACCTCTATAAATTGCTTTTTTTTTCCAATACTGCGTTCCGCTCATGCTTCCGGTGCTCATTTACGAATGTGTAAACTGCGCTCCGGATCATTCGCGCGCCTTGTCTTGAAACAAAACGCTAATTTCTAGAGGTGCCCTAAAGAGGTTGGCGGATGGGGTGAGATTCGAACTCACGGAAGGCTATTAACCTCCGCTGGTTTTCAAGACCAGTGCCTTAAACCACTCGGCCACCCATCCTAATTTTTTGCGAAGAGTACGTTTGATCAATCCTGCGTTCCGCTCATGCTACCGGTGCTCATTGACACGCGTGTAAATTGCGCTCCGGATCATTCGCGCGCCTTGTCTTGAAACAAAACGCTCATCTATAGAGGTGCTCTTAACTGCCAGACGTGGTGTCTGACGATGTCGGTGAAGACGCAGCGGCTGCGCCACCTTTTTTCTTATCTAAATTACGGTAGGTGATACGCCCCTTGGTCAGATCGTACGGTGTCATTTCTACCGTGACGGTATCTCCTGTCAAAATACGAATATAATTTTTGCGCATTTTGCCGGAGATATGAGCAATAATAAGATGTCCGTTTTCCAGTTTAACGCGGAAGAGTGTGTTGGGTAGTGTATCGACCACCACGCCTTCCATTTCGATATGTTCTTCTTTTGGCATGCTAAGGAATCTATTTTTAACGAGGGGGAGATGATGCCTGAGATCGGGGCCATACGCAATGGGGCTTGTAACTACCCAGCAATTCCCGCTGAAAAACACATCGGGCCTTGCTTCCTTGTTTGAACGCGTCGCGCGAAGTCAACGAAGG
>JBIIEG010000157.1:0-2993 GCA_044237955.1 Gammaproteobacteria bacterium | reverse complement strand
CAAATCAGCCAATATTCTATCTGCTTTCAACGACACAGCTTTTGCATTTTTCTGCAGCGGTGAAAACTCCATGCGTAAATTTTTAAGTTGATAGATTTCTTTATTTTGATCCAAAACAACATCACTATTGAAAATAAAATGTCCTGCTATGTCAGGCTCTGTACTCTTAACATCAAAAGCCACGTTAAATGGAAAAGATCGACCCATCGCTGGCGTATCACTTTTGATTTCTACATTCGTGAATGTTGCTGTTTGATTTTTTTGTGCATCTACCCAGGAAATGCTGGATTTTTCGATATCTACACCCGCAATAGACAAGAGCATTGGGTTCGTGTTTTCAGGTTTTTTTTCAGCAACATCGGTATTGTCCGATGATTTTTTACCATTTTTTTGCGCTGCGGGGGGCGCCGTTAAATCATCCCAATTCGTCACACCCTGTTTATTTTTCGCAAGATTTAATGCCAAATTTTTCAATGTAATTCTGCCTACTTCCACTTGACGAGAAAATAATGGCATCAATTTTACACGCACATCTGCTTCACCCACACTGGCGAAATTCGCAGGCGTAAACCCTGCCGCATTTGAAAGCTGTACATCCTGCACACGCACACCAATCCAAGGGAAAAAAGACAGTTTAATCTCTCCCTGAACTACCAAATCACGACCGGTGTTTTCATGCACTATCGCTGTGATTTTATCTTTATAATCATTGGGATTAATAAAGCGCGTTGCGAAAAAACCACCCACAACAACGAGCACAACCACGATCAGGATAAAATAGAAGAGTGTTTTGAGTATTTTTTTCATGAGCAGCTCCTTGAGAAATTGGAGCGGGTGATGGGAATCGAACCCACGCTATCAGCTTGGGAAGCTGAAGTTCTACCATTGAACTACACCCGCGAAATGACTTGAATATCGTACCTTAAGTGGCTTACAAAATCATAGGGTTCTATCTGTTCTCCAGCAATTACCGCTGAAAAACACATCGGGCCTTGCTTCCTTGTTTGAACGCGTCGCGCGAAATAAATTCGCACTCATCCCAGCCGGGAGAATGCAGCCGGTCAGGGGGAAGAACTGCGTCTCTCCCCCCTGACAACCTGTATAGACAATATGTTTGGGTGGCGAGCGGTATTTCTATTTGAATTTAAGTAGGAAATAAAACGTTTCCCCCTTAAAAAACCGGATGTTCAGGATGAACATCATGCCTTGATCGACATGGATGTCGAAAAGCGGCCCCTGGTTTTGTATTCGAACTTGAAGATAGAAAACGAGTATCTTCAAGTCGAATGGGCATATATTGTCATTTAAAGTAGAGGGAAAGAAACGTCTTTATCTTTATGAAATAAAGGACCGCGAAGACGGCGTTGTCTTAACAAAAGGTACTTATAGGGCTGATAATAGCTGGCAAGCTAAAGCAATAGCACTTTTTTATGACATGCGAGATTACCGATTGCAGCTGGAAAAATCAGGTGTGTATGCACGGGGGGCGCCTAAAGAGAAAGATGCTGAGGAATCTAGTTTTTGGCAAGAACTTCCTCAATCTATTTTACGCACCCTTTCTGTTTCTGCAGACCCTTCTGCAGAAGGGGGATGGTGCCGATATTTTGATGATCGTTATCTGTTGGACGATGGCAAGTACTGTGCGGACACCCCTGAACCTGAAAGCCCACCAAGCGTGAGGCCACGTTGAGTTTTTCTGTTCCGTTGTTCTATAAGCCTCATTGGCAAAAATGGTTGTAGCGCATTGCGCAATACGCCATAATTGTAAAATGATTAAAACTTCTAAACACAAAGGAATTAAACTTTTCTTGGAAAATGGAGATCATTCCGGCATTCAGGCAAAACATCGGAAGAGACTAAGGTTACAGCTGACTGCACTTAATACCGCACAAGTCATCGACGATTTGGATTTGCCTGGATACAGATTACATAAGCTACAAGGGAATCGTAAAGATAGTTGGTCAATCACTGTCAACGGCAATTGGCGCCTCACGTTTGAATTTATCAATGGCGATGTTTATGTGCTTAACTACGAGGATTATCACTAATGACAATACAATACAATCCACCACATCCAGGAGAATTCATTAAAGGAACTTATATTGAACCGTTAAATATCAGTTTGATAGATGCAGCGCACGACCTTGACGTAGCACCTTCTACTTTTTACAGGCTTGTAAATGGCAAATCAGATTTATCGCCTGAAATGGCTTTAAAGCTGAGTAAAGCTTTTGGCAGAACACCAGAAAGTTGGATGCAAATACAAACAAACTATGATCTGTGGAAAGCGAAGAAACGTACTGACTTAGGTCGTGTTCACATTATCTATGCACACGCCCACTAAACTTTGCTTTTTGAGCGAACGACCACATCATACCACCCATATCCCCTGCACCGCCTGCAGCACCTTCTTTCTTAGGTATTTCTGCAACCATGACACTTGTGGTGATCATGACTTTTATGATTATGAAATTTTTTCAAAATGCCCTAAGTTACTCAATAAAGATGTGGGTAAATTTACTTTTTCAATTGCTACCTTCCTAGCAGTAATTTGTGAATTATTTTGAGTTGACTGAAAGATTTCCAAATAGTCAGATATCCTCCCGTCGCCACCTGGCGCAAAAATATCTAAGAAAATACAATCTTCGATAACATGTATTTCATGTGCATTTATTTTAGGGGTTAATGCGGTTTGACATCCTCCCCGCCCTAAAGGACGAGGATCCCTACGGCGCTCAAACAAAAACTGATTGAGTCACTTCGGTGGGGTCCTGCTTCACAGAGTAGCCTAACTGCGCCGACTCTCCACAGGCTAACAAGCGGTGTCCCCGCTCTAAAACATTGATAGCGCCGACTACATCAGCATTATTTTCATACCCGCAATCAGCACACAGAAACCTATCTTGTGTCAGACGATTATCTTTGGATACATGCGCACAACAAGGACAGGTTCGACTGGTGTTTTGCGGCGGTACAGCCAGCAAAATACCGCC
>JBIIEG010000014.1:0-11093 GCA_044237955.1 Gammaproteobacteria bacterium | reverse complement strand
TGTACAAAATTTATACAAGCCAACTGTATGTTGTGTTTTTTTAACTGAATGAACACTACATATGCTGTTGCTCGGATGATTTTTGTTAATTTTGCAAGAGCTTCAAATTTAATGACAAATCTAAAACCTACTCGCTCCATTCAACTTTATTTGGCATAACCTTTGTTAACACCACCCCCAGAAACAACCCACGTCACCGCATTCGCACCCTCAGCAGGCGCTGTCGGTGTTAAAATGTAGGTATCCTCAGGAGTAATCCCCTTCTTATCATTTGGCGTGATCGTAATTTTTCCACCTGTGACTGCGACACTTGCAACCAACCCAGCCCCATGACTAACAGCAGCAGGTACATCGTTGCTGCCTGCCTTACAGGCTGTAAATTCGCCTAATGATTGATAGCAACTCATCACGCCCAACTTATAAGGCGCTGCCTGACTCACCACTTCGCTGTAAGCGGCGCGCCGTGCGTAGTCCTGATAGCTGGGGATTGCAATAGCCGCTAAGATACCGACGATTGCAATCGTGATCATGAGTTCCAATAAAGTAAATCCGCGTTGTTGCGCTGGCATTCAATGGCACCTTCAGTATTTTGAAGGCCGCAGTATAAATAAAAATCAACTCTGAAAAATACCGTAATTATGACGATTTATTTACCTATCTATTTAGATTACATGGCCACAACGCCGGTGGATCCGCGTGTTGCGAAACGTATGATGGCTTATCTCACGCCAGAAGGTGATTTTGGTAATCCTGCTTCACGCACCCATATTTACGGCAAAAAAGCGGCGGAAGCCGTAGATCATGCACGCCAGCAAGTAGCGGATTTAGTGGGCTGTCAGCCAGACGCATTGATTTGGACTTCAGGCGCAACGGAGGCAAATAACCTCGCAATCAAAGGGGCAGCGCGTTTTTATCAGCGCCAGAGACGGCATATTGTCACTTGCCAAACAGAACACAAAGCAGTGCTGGATCCTTGTGCACAATTAGAACGCGAAGGCTTTGAAGTGACTTATTTGCCGGTACAACCCAATGGTCTGCTGGATTTAAACCAGCTGGCGGCAGCACTTCGTGATGACACGTTATTGCTGTCTGTGATGCATGCCAATAATGAAACAGGCGTTATTCAGGATATTGCGGCAATTGGTGCATTAGCACGTCAACGCGGCACTCTGTTTCATGTCGATGCCGCGCAAAGCATCGGTAAAATCCCTGTTGATCTTAATAATTTACCCGTCGATTTGATGTCGTTTAGTGCACATAAATTGTATGGCCCTAAAGGCATCGGCGCCTTGTATGTACGACAAAAACCGCGTGTGCGCTTGGTGCCTTTAAGCCACGGTGGGGGACAAGAATCAGGTTTAAGACCAGGCACGCTACCTGTGCATCAAGTCGTAGGGATGGGAGAGGCATGTGAGATCGCGCGATACGAAATGCCTGTGGAAAGTAGGCGCCTATTACGATGGCGGGAGCGTTTGAGGGCAGCCTTACAAACACGAGAAGATATCCATATAAATGGCGATATCACCCATAGATTGCCGGGAAATCTGAATGTGAGTTTTGCAGGCATCGATGGGCAAATTCTGATAGAATCGCTGTCCGATTTGGCGATTTCATCAGGATCAGCCTGTACCTCTGGCAACCTGGAACCATCTCACGTATTACGTGCGATGGGTGTTCATGAATCACTGGCACGTAGCGCCATTCGTTTTTCGCTAGGACGCTTTACCACGGAAGAAGAATTAAATTACACCACGACTTATGTGTGTGAGAAATATAAAATATTAAGGACACCCCTATAACTTAATCGAAATTATTTAAAGGAATCTAACACTCATGAAACAACGTACTTTATCCATCATCAAACCAGACGCCGTTGCTAAAAATGTAATCGGCGAAATTAACGCGCGTTTTGAAAAAGCAGGTTTACAAATTGCCGCAGCACGCTTGCTGCAGTTGAGCAAAGTACAAGCTGAAGAATTTTATGGCGTACACAAGGCAAGACCTTTTTTCAATGCCCTGGTTACTTTTATCAGTTCAGGTCCTGTGCTAGTACAGGTATTAGAAGGCGAAAACGCCATTCTGAAAAACCGCGAATTGATGGGCGCTACCAACCCTAAAGAAGCAGAGCCTGGCACCATTCGCGCAGACTTTGCAGATTCTATCGATGAAAATGCTGTGCACGGTTCTGATGCGCCTGAAACCGCCGCCTGGGAAATCAACTTCTTCTTCAAGCCAGAAGAGATTCATAGCCGATAGTATGTCCTCCTCTATCATACCTTCAGATAAAATCAATTTACTCAATCTCACTCGTCCTGCGCTGCAAGATTTTTTAGCAGCGCTCGGCGAGAAACCTTTTCGCGCGAATCAACTCATTCAATGGGTACACCAAAATCGGTGTGATGATTTTTCTGCCATGAGCAATATTTCTAAATCGCTCCGAGAAAAATTACAGGAACAGGCGTGTATTCAATTGCCTCAGATTGCCACAGAAAAAGTATCGAGCGACGGCACGCATAAATGGCTGTTGCGTTTGATGGATGGCAATTCAGTAGAGATGGTATTTATTCCTGAAACCAAACGTGGCACGTTGTGTATTTCTTCGCAAGTAGGTTGCGCATTGGATTGTCGTTTTTGCTCCACGGGCAAACAAGGCTTTAGTCGCAATCTTAATTTGGGAGAGATATTAGGCCAATTACAGGTGGCACAGCGTCGTTTGCAAATCTACAAACAAAGCGAACGACCGGTGATTACGAATATTGTCTTCATGGGTATGGGCGAGCCGCTCTTAAATTTTGATCAGGTCGTACCTGCGATGGATTTAATGATGGACGATATGGCCTATGGTTTATCTAAATACCGCGTGACGCTAAGCACATCAGGCGTTATTCCTGCCATGTTGCGATTGAAACAAGAAAGCCCTGCCGCCCTTGCTGTTTCTTTGCATGCGCCCAACGATGCACTGCGTAATATTTTAGTGCCTATCAATAAAAAATATCCCTTAAAAGAATTGATGCCTGTGTGCCGTGATTATTTTCAAGGACATGCCAAACGCGTTGTGACGTTTGAATATGTGATGTTGAAAGGCGTGAATGATACGCCTGAGATAGCACAAGAATTAGTTGAGCTGCTGCGAAATGTTCCCTGCAAATTAAATCTCATCCCATTTAATCCTTTTCCACTGACAGAATATGAATGCTCTTCAATGGAAACGATTCGCACTTTTCAGAAAATTGTGCAGACAAGTGGTATCCATACGACCGTGAGAAAAACCCGCGGAGAAGATATCGATGCAGCATGCGGACAATTGGTTGGAAAATTTCAAGATCGCACAACGAGGAATGTGCGTTGGCTGAAAAATCAGGCTTCAACATAACCATATAGCAATTCCCGCCGAAAAACACATCGGGCCTTCTGTTCTGTCTCGCCAGTAGATATTTCAACAAGGAGCACTAAAAAATGTTGCTAAAATTAAGATTACCCGATGTCCAAGATATTAAAAAAAAATTTCCAATTACCTCGTATGAGAAAGGCTATGATTGTTTTCGAAACGATTGTGTTTATCAGTTCAATGTTTTTCACAATGAAAGACAAGACGTAAAAATATGCTCACGTGTTTATGGTACAAAATCTGCTGCCTATAAGGTTCAGATTTACATTAATGACTCAAATAAAATTAGTGGTATTTGCTCTTGTTCTATGAAAATAAATTGTAAACATGTGATTGCAACACTTTTAAAAGTGGCTCATCAAATTCAAGAAGAGGATTTAAAAAAAGAGACAGCGCTATCGAATATTGAAGAGCAAGAAATTCCAATACTCAGGCCTGAGCCACTATCAAAAGACCCCAAAGTAAATTATTGGTTAAAAGAGTTAAATCTTGCTTTGACAGAAAAAAACACATTGGGTCATGTTGTCGACAAGAGTCTCAGCTTACATTATCTTTTGAAAATTACTGCTCACAATCCAAATGAATTACAACTCACTTTGGCACTGGCCAAGCGGTTAAAGTCGGGGAAATTAAGCGCTCCCAAAAAATTTAACGAAAAAACAATTTCCCACAACAAATATTTACTGCCCATTGACCAAGAATTATTGGTCAAAATTGAAGTTGCAAAAAAATATACTTACCCCTCACATTATTTGAATGCCAGCATAAAAGGGCCTTTTTTTGAAAAACTATTGCCCGAATTGATTGCAACAGGTCGATGCCACTGGATACTCCCTGAGAACCCTCCATTAACTTTGGCCCAACCAGAAAAGGCCGTATTGAATTGGCGTATCGATGAAAGTGGCTGTCAGGAATTACGTCCTCTTTTCTCAAATACAAATGAATCTTTTATTATTTTTTTTGTTGATCAGGTATGGTGTCTGAATGAAAATACAGCAGCGTTTAGTTTGTTGGAAACAGGACTAGATGCTCAGATTGCAAAGTCATTGTTATCAGCCCCAAAAATTCCACCTGACTCAATCGAAGATGTTGCAAACTTATTAAAAAGAGATGTGAAACTATCGACAGTTGCTCCACCGAAAATATTGACCAAAACAAGCATCCAAGAATTAAAACCTGTTTCTTGCTTGCGATTGTCACAAGCGTCTATTACAAGACCAGGTGATTACAAAAGCTATTACCAACTTGTTCAATCTGTAAAACCTATCGCGACGGTGGTTTTTAAATATGATAATGCAGAAATTCCATGGCAGGATCACAGAAAAGTTATTTCCCATTTAAAAAATGAAACATTGCTTCAGTTTTTGCGCAATGAAAAAATCGAAAATAACGCTATTGCTGAACTGGTAGAAAGAGATGACCTGACTTTAATCAAATCCGATCAAAACCTGAAATACATATATGAAAACAAAAAAATTGAGCATTGTTTTTTAATAAACGGTGATCCATTAATTTTTAGTCAACATACTATTCCGGCATTGCGAAAAAGCGGATGGGAAATCGATATTGCCGATGATTATCCCTATCGCGTTGTAGATGACCCTATTGATGACTGGTATTCATCTCTTGATGAAAACGCCGGTTATGATTGGTTTAATCTTGAGCTTGGCATTACATTGAAAGGGGAAAAAATAAATTTATTGCCTGTGTTACAACAGCTGCTAAAAAAACTACATGCTGATGGTAATACATTAGATAATTTGACTGCCAAACCTGTTTTAGCACAATTGCCCGATGGTCGATTTATTGCTTTGCCGGTTGAGCGTGTGCGAAATATTTTGAATGTGCTCGTTGAGTTATACGATAGCGAAAGTTTGGTAGATGGGAATTTTTTACGCTTGTCGAAGTTACATGCCGCACGATTGCTTGAATTAGAAGCTGCGATGGGGGCTGCGCAGTTACGCTGGTTTGGTGGAGAAAAATTAAGACAATTAGCAAAAAAAATAACCCAATTCTCCGGTATTAAATCAGTTCAGATCCCGAAACAATTCCAGGGACAGCTGCGTCCCTATCAACAAGAGGGATTAAATTGGCTACAGTTTTTACGTGAATATGAGTTTGGCGGTATTCTGGCAGATGACATGGGGTTAGGAAAAACGATTCAGGCTTTATCTCATTTGACTGTTGAAAAAAAGAGCGGGCGAATGAAAGACCCAACGCTTGTTATTGCCCCTACCAGTTTAATGTTTAATTGGTATGCAGAAGCTGAACGCTTCTCACCTTCTTTGAAAGTGCTGGTATTACATGGGCCTGACCGGAAGCAATATTTTAAAGATATTTCAGCTTATGATTTGGTATTCACGACTTATCCCTTATTGAAACATGATAAAAAAATACTGTTAAAACAGGCATTTCATTTTTTAATACTGGATGAAGCACAACATATCAAAAATTCTAAAAGTTTATCAACACAAATTGTTCAGCAAATTCAGGCAAAACATCGACTTTGTTTAACAGGCACACCACTTGAAAATCATCTGGGTGAACTGTGGTCACTGTTTCACTTTATGATGCCAGGGTTATTGGGTGATGAAAAAGTATTCAACCGTTTATTCAGAACCCCGATTGAAAAACATGCTGATCAGGAACGGCGCGAACATTTAATCCGTCGCATATCTCCCTTTTTACTGCGCCGCACAAAAAATAATGTTGTCAAAGAATTACCAGAAAAAGTGAATATGTTGCGATATGTTGAAATTGATGGCGCGCAGCGTGATCTTTACGAAACAATTCGTTTGACCATGCAGAAAAAAGTAAGAGAAGAAATTGCAAAGCTAGGGTTAGCGCGCAGCCATATTATTATTCTGGATGCACTACTTAAATTACGACAGGTCTGTTGTGATCCGCGCTTGTTAAAAACAAATACAGCCAAAAAAAATAAAGCAAAATCGGCAAAACTTGAGTTATTAATGACCTTGCTGCAAGAGTTAATCGAAGAAGGGCGGCGTATTTTATTGTTTTCTCAATTTACAGAAATGCTTAAAATAATAGAGGATGAGTTAAATAAAAGAAAACTGGCTTATGTGAAACTAACAGGACAAACCAAAGACCGCAAAACGCCTGTGGACAAATTTCAGAACGGGGAAGTTTCATTATTTTTAATCAGTTTGAAAGCAGGAGGAACAGGATTAAATCTAACGGCAGCAGACACGGTTATCCATTATGATCCTTGGTGGAATCCTGCAGTGGAAGATCAAGCAACAGATCGAGCACATCGTATTGGTCAAGATAAAACTGTATTTGTTTATAAATTTGTTACAAAGGGTACTGTGGAAGAGAAAATACTTGAAATGCAACAGAATAAACGAACGCTGATGGAGGGATTATTTTCGGGCAATGCAACAGCGAAACTAAAACTGACGGAAAAAGATTTGCATGGATTTTTTGAACCGTTGGAAGCCGTGAAGCAAGAATAAGGCGCACCTCTAAAAATCAGCGTTTTCTTTCAAGACAAGGCCCGCGAAATAAATTCGCACTCAGGGGGTAAGAACTGCATCTTCTCCCCCTGAAAACCCCCTATTGCGCCTGTTCGTCCAGTTCATGCGTACGAATATACGAAACAATTTTTTAAAACCCCGTACGAGTACTGGGGGAAACAGGGCGTGGGAATTGCTGAGTGACATTTCCACTGAGTGGTTTAGAATGAAGAGCCTGCACAGAATAAAAGCGCGGCTTATCTTAAGGAGTACTCCATGCTAAACAATGACACTGAAATCTCTATTCCTAACCCCAATAACACAATCAAGCCCATTGGGCCTGGGGCACGCTTACGTAAAATACGCGAGGCGCGGCATTTAACGTCTGATGACATGGCTAAGCGCATTCGTTTGGGTCGTGAACGCTTAATTCAGCTGGAAAACGATGACTATCAGTCCATGGGAGCGCCTGCTTTCGCTAAGGGGTATTTGCGTTCTTATGCAAGCCAGTTAGGTATTTCCAAAGAAGACATTCTGGAGATCCTGCGTGCATTTGATGAGCTGAGTTTAGGGGAAGATATCCAGCACAACAAACCTGAACTACTCAACGAAAAGATGGGTCAAGTCAATCCTAAAGCGGCTCGCTGGGTCAGTTATCTGATCTTCATTGCCCTTTTACTAGGTGTATTAGGCTATGTATGGCGTAATCATGCTAATGTCGGGACAGCTGCTAATACTGATAAATCAGCGACTGAAACGGTTGAAACACCAGCGCCTGTACTGCCTGAGTCAACCACGATACAGCCGCTGACCACGCCTCCTGCTGTGCCTAAACAGGGCAAATCAGTCTCACTGTCACCCTCTGCGTCTATGACACAACCCACACCGCCAGATACACAAGTGAGCGGCATGAATGACGCAACATCTACACCACAGACAAACACCACCCCTACAACAAGCGAGCTAAAACGTCTCCCTCATCGTATAGCGACCAATCTAGAAGAATAATTTCCATGTCATTGCCCCTTATCCAAGCCATTCGCGGCATGAGCGATATTCTGCCAGCTGAAACCAATTATTGGCGCCATGTTGAGCGCTGTTTAGTCGAAACTGCCCAGGCTTATGGGTACCAGGAAATCCGCTTTCCCATTGTTGAACAAACAGCGCTCTTTAAGCGTGGTATCGGTGAAGCCACTGATATTGTTGAAAAGGAGATGTATACCTTTGATGATAGAAATGGGGATAGTCTGACGCTGCGTCCTGAAGGTACCGCAGTGTGCGTACGCGCAGGCATAGCACATGGTCTGCTATACAATCAGATCCAGCGATTATGGTATCTGGGCCCTATGTTTCGACATGAGCGCCCTCAAAAAGGCCGCTATCGTCAGTTTCATCAATTTGGCATTGAGGCGTTCGGCATGCCAGGTGCGGATATTGATGCTGAGATCATTTTGTTTGCCAATCGACTCTGGGAATTGTTAGGCCTAACCCCGCACGTCAAACTACAAATAAATTCGTTAGGATCAGCCGAAGCACGCCTTGCCTATCGCCAACACCTAGTCGATTACTTTACAGCACATCAAGCAATCTTAGATGAAGACAGTCAGCGACGCTTAACGACTAATCCGCTTCGTATTTTAGACAGCAAAAATCCCGCTATGCAGGCAGTGATCGCCGAAGCGCCCACTTTGGGTGAGTCCTTGGATGCCGCTTCTGCGGAAACATTTACCCGTTTACAATATTTGCTGGATCAAGCAGGCATCGCTTATGAAATCAATCCACGTCTGGTACGCGGATTAGATTATTACAATGGCATGGTATTTGAATGGGTGACGGATCAACTAGGTTCACAAAATGCGATTTGTTCCGGCGGACGTTATGATGTGTTGGTAGAATTGTTGGGCGGCAAGCCTACACCCGCTGTTGGTTTTGCATTGGGTATGGAACGTGTGATTGCGTTGTTGCAACAAACATTGAAGCTGCAGGATACAACAGATGTATATATGATTTTGGTGGGAGAAACAGCCGAAGAAAAAGGGATGTTGTTAGCTGAACAATGGCGTCGTACTTCTGATTTAAGTTTTGTGGTGAACTGTGGTGGCGGTAGTTTTAAAAGCCAATTTAAGCGCGCCGATAAAAGCGGTGCACGTATGGCGTTTATTTTGGGTGATGAGGAAGTGGCAACGGAAAAAGTGTCGGTGAAGTTTTTGCGAGAAGAAAAGCCACAAGTGAGTGTGGACTGGAATAAAGTAAAATTATTTTTGGAGAGCCTTTAAGTGAACGAACACGCAAACGAACATGAACAATGGGAAGCGATTAAAGACTGGTGGCGCAAAAACGGCCTACAAATAGCCGCCATATTTGTTGTCTCTTTAGCTGTTGGTCTAAGCTGGCGTTACTGGCAAGGACATCAGTTAGAAAAAAAACAACAGGCATCTCAGTTGTTTGACCAACTTTTATCAGTACAAGCATCCGACCCTGATTCAACATTGATCTCACGCATCACCGCTGAGTTAGAGCGTAATTACTCGAGCACCTCTTACGCACCTTTAGCCGCTTTATATGAAGCAAAAAATGCAGTCGCAAAAAATGATTTGGCCCTTGCGGAACAAAAATTACAGTGGGCATTCGATCATGCAAAAACACCTGCCATAAAAGAAATTGCTAAAATTCGTTTAGCCCGTGTTTTACTGGCAGAAAAAAAATCAGATCAAGCATTGGGATTGTTAGAAAAAGATACGGATAAAAATTATTCTGCTGCGGTTGAACAAGCCAAAGGTGATATTTATTTAACGCAAGGAGAAACTGCCAAAGCGCGCACCGCTTATCAAAATGCGCTCAATATGATACCGCCCTCCACACCACTTAAAAAATATGTGCAAATGCAGTTAGATCAATTACAGGCGTCTTAGGATTATGGTTCCTGTTATCGCCATCGTAGGCCGACCCAACGTTGGAAAATCCACATTATTCAATTATCTCACCCGCTCTCGTGATGCTTTGGTTGCAAATGAGCCGGGCGTCACGCGCGATCGCCAATACGGTGAAGGCACGTTTGAAAATCAACACTTCATCGTCATAGATACCGGCGGTCTGGAAGATACGCAAAATAAAATCCATCAAGAAATTTCCCAACAAACATTAACCGCACTCGAAGAAGCGCAAATTATTTTTTGGGTGGTGGATGCACGTGCTGGTTTCACCATAGTAGATCAGCAAATCGTCCAAAAATTACGCGGACTTAAAAAACCCATCTATTTGCTGGTAAACAAAAGCGATGGCTTGGATGAAGGGACCGCATGTGCTGATTTTTATGCCGCGGGTATCTCACCGATTTTTGCTGTCACTGCAACACAAGGTCGAGGCATCAATGCACTATTACAAACAATTTTTCCTTCCTTACCAGAGGGCGAAGAAACAAGCGAAGCTGCATCTTCTTTAGAATCAGGCATTAAGGTGGCGATTGTCGGTCGTCCGAATGCAGGTAAATCTACATTAGTGAATCGTATTCTCGGCGAAGAACGCGTCGTGGTTTTTGATGCGCCAGGCACCACACGTGACAGTATTTTTATTCCCTTCGAGCGGCGTGATAAAAAATATACCTTGATCGATACAGCAGGCATTCGCAGACGACGCAGTATAGAAAAAAATCCTGAACATTCCGTTGAAAAATTTTCTGTCGTCAAAACCCTACAAGCCATTACCGAAGCCAATGTGGTGGTATTTGTAGTGGATGCACAAGCAGAATTGGCGGATCAAGATTTGCATTTATTAGGCTATATTCTGGATGCAGGTAGAGCCTTAGTGATTGCAGTAAACAAATGGGATGGCCTGGCTGCTGATAAAAAAGCATGGATAGAAAGAGAATTAGATCGGCGCTTGGTGTTTGTGCGTTATGCGCGCGTGCATTTTATTTCAGCCAAACATGGCACAGGTGTCGGTAATTTATTTACGTCTATTGATGAAGCTTATCGCTCTGCGACACGTAAATTAGCTACGCCTAAATTGACTGAGATTTTAGAGCGTGCGATTGAAGCACATCAACCACCTGCTGTGATTGGACGGCGCATTAAGCTGCGTTATGCGCATGCGGGTGGTTCTAATCCACCCATTATCGTGATTCATGGTAATCAAACAGATGCGCTGCCTGCTTCTTATCATCGGTATTTGGCGAATTATTTTCGCGACACGCTTGGCTTGATGGGGACACCGATACGCATTGAATTAAG
>JBIIEG010000156.1:0-3038 GCA_044237955.1 Gammaproteobacteria bacterium | reverse complement strand
CAAGATAGAAAACGTTTGGAGCGAAATAAAGATTTTCTAAAAACATTGGCAAAACTGGAATCACTCACCTGGCTTGCTGATACAGATACGCCACCACCTGCTGCCATTGCATTGGTTGATGATCTGGCGTTGCTGATTCCTTTGGCAGGCGTGATTGACAAAGAAGCTGAGTTGGCACGTTTGGAAAAAGAATTAGGTAAGTTAGAAAAAGATCTGATGCGCATTCAAAGTAAATTAAACAACGAAAGCTATGTTGCTAAGGCGCCTGCGAATGTCGTGGAAAAAGAAAGAGAAAGTTTCAAAGAGGTGCAAGAAGCGATAGAGAAAATACAGGGTCAACAAATGAATTTGAAAAACGCTTATGACCTGGATCCCGTGGTTAAACCATCCACGGGATGACGGGTCGGTGGGTTAGGCATCACCCGGATTACGTGGCCTGGTGCGTGGTGTACAAAAAGATTTCTCCTCTTGCTTTTTATCGTTCGCATCTCTTTTAGCAGCGCCAGGCGTGGGCTTAGGAAAAAGTCCCAGTCCCGCCATTGATACCCCGGTTTTAGATGAATTAGGATAAGCAGAAAGTACGCTTTGTGCCTTAGAGATGTATTTTTCGTCCATCAATTGCTGCAGAAATAGAGCCAACTTATCTTTATGTGGGCTAACTTCAGGGCCACGTATTTGAAGTGTGCTTTTTGTAATGAACAGCTCGAACTTTGCTGCTGCAAGTTCAACACTGCTATTCACCCACTCAGCAAATCTACTGCGCACCTCTGGTTCTGCGCCTGCTCGTAATACATACTCATTGTATACGTCGTCAATCAAGACTGATGTTGGCACGGGCGCAGGCGTAACAGTTGCTGATTTCTTTTTGGGGTTATTGAGCACCATGTCTGGGCTAGAATCATATGCCTCTTCTAATCGCAGTTGTTCTGCAAACGCTTTTTCCGGCTTTCTTTCCCTGCGTATTTGCATGACTGCCTCATGCAGCTTTTTCAACTCATTTTTTCGTTGTGCCTCACTGAGCGTGATATCCGCAAGAATTTCTAATTCTATTTTATGACGCTGGGCATCTAATATTTTGGGTGTTAGTTTCAAAGCAACGCCAGTACTGTGTGTGCTGGGATTCTGTAAAATGTCGTAATAATCTCTTGTGGCTGTAATATCTGTTTTCAGTTTTGGGCTTGCCATGATCTTTAATCCTCTAAAAAAATAAAAGTTGGACTATCCCTTCGCTAAATAATCCTTGCCATATTGTGCCAGATAGTCGTGATAATTTCCCAAATAGTTGCGCACGCCTTTCTCTGTAATGGCTATAACCCGCGTTGCAATATGGTCAATAAAGAAACGATTATGGCTCACAAACAGCACTGTGCCGGGGAATTTTTTCAGCGCTTCTACGAGCCCATCAATAGATTCTAAATCCAAATGGTTAGTCGGTTCGTCCAGGATCAATACATTGGGCTGCCTTAAAATAATACTGGCCATTACTAGTCTGGCGCACTCTCCTCCGCTTAAAACGGAGATCTTTTTATCCACATCGTTGCCACGAAACAAAACCTGGCCTAAGGCTTTTCGCATTTCCTGCGTCGGTGCTTTGATGTGGTTCTCTATCCAGTGCCATATCGACTGGTTGCCAGGCAAATGTGTGCGGTAATCCTGCTCAAAATAGCCTATATCCACTGTGTCATTCCACTCATGACTGCCGCTATCTGCTGCCAATTGCTTGAGTAAAATTTTAAGCAGGGTAGATTTACCGATACCGTTCGGGCCAATCACAGCACATTTTTCACCGCGCGCTAAATTAAAAGATACGTTATTTAGCAAAATACGCTCGTCAAACTGCTTGCCAAGGCCTTCTACTTTCAGCACGGATTTGCTGGATGGTTTTTTAGGTACAAAATTAAAATACGGCTTCATCTGCGATGAGGTTTTAATATCCGGCATATCTTCTTCGATACGCTGAATCATTTTAACGCGCGATGCTGCTTGTCTGGCTTTGGTTGCTTTAGCGCCAAAGCGATCCACAAAAGATTGCAGCGCTTCAATTTTTTTCTCTTTACCCTGTTGCTCTTTTTGTTTTTGTATCAGGGTTTCTTCTTTGTTGATTTGAAAACGATCGTAATTCCCTGTGTATTCAGTGATGGTTCCGTAATCCACATCTAAAATATGTGTGGAAAGATTGTTCAAAAAATCTCGATCATGCGATACAAACACCAGCAGCCCATCGAATTGAGTTTTTAAAAAATCTTCTAACCAATCGATCGACACGATATCCAAGTGATTGGTCGGTTCGTCGAGCAACATAATGTCTGGTTTTTGAAATAACACCTGCGCTAATAGCACACGTAACTTATAGCCACCAGACAATGCGCTCAAAGGACCATAGTGATATTTTTCTGTGATGCCCAACCCAACCAGCAAACTTTGCGCTTCTACTTCAGCGGCATAACCATTATGGTGTTGAATAATTACTTCCAGATGACCCAGCTGATAACCGTCTTCTTCCGTCAAATCCTGCTTTTGCAACAGGGCTTCTTTTTCAGTTAATGCCGACCACAGTGGCGCATTACCACGAATCACCGCATCCACAACGCGATTATTTTCGTAGTTATAATGATCTTGTTTGAGGATACCAACGGTGGTGGTTTTAGCTTTTTCTACACTCCCTGCATTCGGTGTTTCTTGATCGGCGAGTATGCGTAAAAACGTGGATTTTCCTGCGCCATTAGGCCCCACAATGCCATAGCGTTGTGGAGAAAGCAGGATCAAATTAACATCATGAAATAAAGTTTTTGGTCCGTACTCCAGACTGATTTCGCGAATATCTAACATAAAAAAGTTCTCTAAATATTTGTAATGTATTGTTTAATAGCATCTCTTAATGCACCGTGTTTTTCACGAGAAAAAAGATGTTGCGGATCGCTCCAGGTTTCATCGGGATAGCGCCAAGTGGACAATGGTTTAAATTCTGCTGACTCCCAATCATAACGCGGAATAATGTGCGCATGTAAAAAGGGATCTTTATTGCCCAAAATCGCATA
>JBIIEG010000153.1:0-3053 GCA_044237955.1 Gammaproteobacteria bacterium | reverse complement strand
AGAAGCAATGTTTTCTCTTTCAGGGCATCAGGGCATTTTCCCCACGGATAGAAATAATAAAATTCTTTAAGATCGCGATATTTTTTTTGTTTCTCTTTTTCCTCTCCAAAAGAAAAATATCCATCCAAAGTTTTTTTATTATATTGATAGTTATTTTTATTAGTTGATTCAAAAAAAAATTTCCAGCCACAGTAAACCTCTTCAATGAGTTCTAAGCTAACGAGCTGATTCGAAATAAGGGAAAAACCTTCTTCTTTCAAAGAACGTATGATTGATGTTCTAAAACTTTTGTCTTCATAGCCCATTGTTGTCATGGCTCATCTCCTTTAAGTAAGTGTATTGGCACTCAAATACAACCACAAAAATGATCACTTTTAAGATATACCTTAATATTTAGAAGAACATTATTCCGGTTTCTGCTCGTTGATTACAGATAGTCGAAGGCAGCAGCGAAAAAATGAACCACTGTCTGCAAATTGCCGAGAGCTGATTTCTCCAGGAAAATATAGCAAATTAGGGTCGCCATTCGGCAATTCCGAGCTAGGTTGAATACCGCCATATGTATGCATTTCACTATGGAAATAATCAATGTTTACTGTTTCAAGCAAAGAGCCATTATCCATTTTTATATGGCCGTTTAAACTTTCTTCGGCGAAAAACTCCATCAAAGATTTAAAATTTCGCATATCGTCCACAGCGCTTGAGAACGTTTTAATTTTTGGCACTAAATCTAAAAGTGTTGGATTTTGAAAAGAATAGTAGACAGGATTCTGCTTAAAAGTGCGACCATAGTGCGCTGGTGCAAGCATGGTAGGGATATAGTTTTTAAGGCCATATATATTTTGATAGGCTTCCATCAAGAATTTTGTTGGGCCATGCAATTCACTTTTGCCAACGGGTGCAAAAGCCGGCAATATGCCCTGACACATGAAAATAATATGGCGCGCAGTCTCTATTAAATATGGATCGAAGCGTTCTCCTTTTTTTTTCAAGAGATTGAAAAATTCTTTCCAGGTCACTTCAAAAACAGATTTTGCTCGTACATATTCTGTATGTTGCCAAGCTTTTCTCTGCAAATAAGTATAGAAATTTAACCACCCAATATTTTTTTTTTGTGGCTCTATCCATTTTTTATTTAAAAAAAGAATTTTTATCTGCCAAGGATTTTTTAAATGCTTAGCAATCTCTACAAAAATATCCCATTGATCAGGTAGGCGGCGAGGAACAGATTGACGTAGACCAAAATGATTTTTTAATTTTTTGTGTTGGTCTTTGTCAGCAATTTTAGGTCCCATGAGCAAGGAGCGGGCCCCGGAAATTGCTGAATAAGGTGCAGGCCGCGCAAAAGCTTCCCAAATACCCACATTAAAACCTTCGGTGAAATAAGCGAGTGAGAAAACACGATCATCTATTTTATGATAGACCTCAACACCACCACCTTTGGTTAACACGCCCAGTGGTAATGAACTGTAGCCTAATTTATTTTGTAATTCGGAAGAAACGCTAGAATCGCTAAATGGTACTGTTTGACCATTAGCTTTGGGAATCTGAAAGCCACCTTTGTTTATATCTAGAATATGAGACCCAAAAGGATAGGTTAGTTCAATAAACGTATACTCTTTGCTTGGATTCCACGCGTCGATTATTTGACCCAGTTCTTTGTCTGCATGGGTCACTACATCTCTAACTTCTGACCAAGTATATTCTTTGAAGTCCGTCATTAATTTTTCATCTCCTAAAAAAATTACGCTGCCAAATTTAAGTTTTTAAAATCATTTTATGAGGGGTGTGATTGAAAGTGTAGGTTTTTTAAGCGGCCTTACTTTTCCGGTATTCATCCCACTGGTCGTTTGCTCTGTTAACCCGTAAAGCGAGCATATCTCTAGCTGTATGCTCAAGCCACCAAGCCTCCGCTATTTTTAAACTTTTTTGGACCACATACCGATGAGCACTTTCAATTTTACCTGATCCAATTGGGAGGTCATTATCAATGGCTGTTTTATAATCCAGCTGTTGAGGCCGATTGTTAATATGCCGATAGCAAGCACGGACAGGAACATCTTCTGCTGGGATAGATTTTGGCTCAAGATAAGGTCTTAGCACTAACAATACTTTCGACCCACAACTCGCTTTAAATAAAGCTTTTTGCGTGTCTAATCAACTTTTTTCATTGTTTGCTGCACAGGACCCCTTTGTCAGGATAGTTGTCGCCTCTACTTATAAAAATTGGGGGCAGGAGAAATCAATAAATGAGACGTTTATCAGAAGAAGCTAAGTTAGTCATTATCAATAAAGTATTGCGCAATAATGGCCAAACGACGCTTGAAATAGCGAATGCTAACAACATAGGTTACTCAACCTTAAAAAAATGGGTAAAGAATTTCACATCTGCTGAGAAGATTTCAGAGAGTCAAAAAATAGCTGTAGAGTCGTTACTGACACGTAAAGAACGCTTTAAACATCTGCAGGCAACCTTTGGTCAAGAGCGTGTTATGGTAGGGGCTTATTGTCGCCAAAACGGCTTACATCCTCATCAATTAACGCAATGGGAAGCAGATTTTATGACAACGCCTATTCACCCCAAAAAACACGCATCTAACGCTGACCTTAAGGTATTACGCACTGAAAATAAACAACTAAAACACATGATTCTACGCAAAGATAAAGTGCTGGCTGAGACGATGGCATTGTTAGTATTAAAAAAAAAGGCAGCCCAAATTTGGGGGGAAGGCGAGGAAGATTAATTTCTGCTACCGAACGTTTCCAAGCAGTGATGCTGGTTAAAGAAGCCTCTCTTGCAGGCGCGCGCAGACACAAGTCATGTGAAATATTAGGCCTCACATTGCGCACTTTGGAACGTTGGGAACAGGAGGATGGATCTCATGATAAGCGTGCATCCGCGGTGCGTGTGGTGGCAAATAAACTGACTCCTGAGGAAAATGAGGCAGTCTTGACTACGGCAAATAGTGTGCCGTATCAGCACTTGCCTCCTTCAAAGATAGTGCCATTGCTGGCGGATGAAGGCCTCTACATTGCCTCTGAATCGACGTTTT
>JBIIEG010000175.1:0-2734 GCA_044237955.1 Gammaproteobacteria bacterium | reverse complement strand
AAGCAATGGGACTTGCTGGCCTGCCACTTATTGAAACGCGTTTGACTTATTTTCATGATAATGTGGCAGCATTTTACTGGCCTGAGCGTTTTCCTGTACGCATACCCACAGTAGCAGATATACCCAACTTACGTCACGTTGCTATGCAGGCGCGTAATCTTTACGATCGCTGTCATGCCGATTCATTTTTTTCTGAAAAGCTTGCGGATGATTATTTAGCTACTTTTGTCGAAAACTCAGTAAAAGGCTTTGCAGATAGGGTTTTGGTGCCCGCCGTTGATGATAATATGCCCGATGCTTTTTTTACGGCGAACGTCATGAAAACACAAATGGATATCGATATTGGACGCATTGTGCTAGTTGCGATAGGCGCAGCACGTCAAGGGTGGCATTTAAAGCTGATGGCCGAAATGACGGATTGGTTTAAAACGCAAAAAATTAACGTGGCTTGTATGACCACACAATCGACTAATCGTGCGGTTATTCGTAACAGTGAAAAATTAGGGTTTAGATATGGTCGTGCCACACATCTTTTTAGTACACATCTATGAATACAATTCAAAAAAATAAAACACCCGGCATCCACAAAAGTCAGGTGAGGGGAGTGACTCGCCATGTTTTCAACACCATCACTGATGCGCGTGGTAGTCTTTCAGTTGGTGAATTTGAACGCGAGATACCTTTTATTCCTAAACGCTACTTTCTCGTTTTTGATGTACCCACGGGCCAAGAACGCGGTGAACATGCACATATACAATGCCAACAATTTCTCATCGCAACCAAAGGGAGCATTAACGTCACAGTAGATGATGGAAAAACAAAAGAAGAATTTATCCTGGATCACCCTTCTGTAGGTCTCTATTTGCCGCCCATGACTTGGGGTACACAGCGTTCTAATTCGGCAGATGCTGTGTTGCTGGTACTAGCCTCTGATTATTATGAGGCAAATGATTATGTGCGAGATTATGAAAATTTTATAAAGCTAGTTGAAAAAAGATAATGCGACTCATTGTCCTGTTGGCATCACGCTTTGCTCATATACGAGCCCCTTTTATACGTTTTTTATTATCCGGTGGATTAAATACAGCGGCGACATATTTACTGTATCTTTTATTATTATATTTTTTGCCTTATTCAATCAGCTACACCGTGTCATTTATTGCAGGCATTGTGATTGCTTATTTTTTGAATCGACTATTTGTTTTTCGTAACAGCGCAGGCTGGCGAACTGTGACACTATTTCCTTTGGTATATTTAATACAATACCTGGCAGGTCTGGGCATTGTATTGATTTGGGTAGAAGTTTTTGGCTGGAGTGCTTTTTTTGCTCCGTTAGCAGCAATTATTTTTACAATCCCACTCACTTTTATATTAAGTTACTGGGTATTTAATAACAAATGAATGAGAATATGACGCACAAACCATTCCATTTTACTTTCCTCACGCCAGGCGTACAGATGATTCTATTGGCGCTACTTTATTCTGTTTTCGGTTGGTATTGGATTGTTGGTTTTGCAATTGATTTTCATGTGCCGCTTGTATATGGCGGTGATGCGCTGAGCTATTCCTCGCTGATCAAACGCCTTATTGATGGTGCTTGGTACTTCAACAATAGCTCTTTACCTGAAGTATCGGCGGGCGCTGCATTAGAAGTAGATCCTTTATCTATTCATGAAATTAAACATGCTATGCAGCGTTTGTTAGAGGATGAGACGTTGGTTAAATCGTGTATTGCCAAAGGGTTAGAGCGAGCTAAGTTATTGACCTGGGATCGTTGTGTGGCAGGGACGCTTGCGGTTTATCAGAGTATTTAAGCAAACTACAAAACTCCTTCTCCCGGAGTGTTTTTTACAAATGGGAGAAGGTGGATGCCACTGATTTTGTGGCAGACGGATGAGGAAAAAATCAACTTGAAAAACGCCACACAATCTTTAAAAATTTCCCTATGGATTGCTACCTGTTTTTTCTTAACGATCTATTTTTTTAATTCTTTTTTTCTCTATGGTTCTTCTTTCAGTGTTGATTTGGCGCATCACTATGTGTTGGTAGCCAATATATATGAACACTGGGAGCTTCCGATCGACAACCCGCTAAAAGATATTCCTTATGCACATATTTTTGCCGCTATTTCAGGGACTTTTTTAGGATCTCCTTTGGCGGGGATACAATTTTCAGTACTCGTTTCATTATTGGCTTTATGGAGCGCTCTGGCGTTCGCTTTCCAATCTTTGCCAAACCGTGGATTTTGTTTGTCGGCTTTTTTGCTGCTGGTTTTACTCTTGCTCAATGATTTTGTGCAATTAGGTGTACATGGCAGGGAGATTGTAGGAAATTTCTTCTTTCCACAATTAGTCGCGCAAGCAGTTAGCCTCTTAGCACTCGTTTTAAGTTTATATTCGGAGAAGGCGGAGACAAACCAATGGCTAATATATCTATTTTTAGCTGCCTGCATTTTATTTATCGAAAAAATACATCTCTTACCATCCATTGAACTGTTAGGTTTTTTTGTTTTACTTATCGTTTTCGATAGCTTTTTTTTCATTAGAAAAACGCGTGCTCAATTTTTAGCATTACCTTTTTCAATCATCTTGCTGACATTAGCTGCATTAATTTCAAATCCTGCATTTGAAACAATGCGTGCAATCAGTCACAACAATGGCGGAATCATGGTGAAGCATATTGCCGGATTAAAATCTCTCGCTACTTTTTGTATTGTTGTCGCTGTCTTATCTGT
>JBIIEG010000152.1:0-3067 GCA_044237955.1 Gammaproteobacteria bacterium | reverse complement strand
CTGCATCGCCAAAACGAGAGGGTTTCCGATAACGCACTTCTACGAAAACCAAATTATGTTTGTCGATCATGATGAGATCAATTTCACCTAGGCGACAACGGTAATTTCGCGTAACGAGCTTGAGTCCTTTTTTCAGCAAATAGTCACACGCTTTATCTTCTGCCATTTGCCCTACTATTTGGGCTTGGGTTTTTGTGGCAGTTTTACGGGATATCATGTGATTATTAGTTCGGAATTGTAATTGCTCACGACAATAACGTCGTTATTCCGGCATTCGCGGAAATGACAAAATTACTCTATCTTCTGTGGCACACCGGCTTTAAATTTCGCCCAATCTAAACTACGTCGCACACGCTGATTTGCATCCAGCGTTAATCGACCACTTGCGCCATCTACGCCTGATGATAATTGATCGAACGTAGCTGTTAAGTTATACGCATCAATACCCAGCGCATATAGTCGTGGAGAGTGATTATAAGAATCACTCCATAAAGTTTGTATGTGACTGCGAATTTGACTCAAAGCAGCTGTATCGTTGCCGATGATCCACGGCATATCATTAAAAATAATGCCATCTAAGTCATTATCTTGTTTAGAGGGCGTTCCCGAATAAACCAATGATGTTGCATAGATCGGCAAACTACGACCATAAAAACTGATCAACGGTTTGATTTGTCGCGCATAGCCGTTCGATGCAACTAAGAAAACCATATCCGGATTTGCTGTTCCATTTTTTAAGGCTTTTTGTACCATCAAGGTCATATCACCTCGGCTTGGATAAGCCAGGCGATACGTCACAGAACCACCTAATTTTTGCCACTGTGTCGCAAACGCGTTAGCCACATCATTTCCCCAATTCCCGGCAGGTGTGATGATCACAGCGCTCGATAGGTTCGCTTGTTTGGCGTGTGTTGCAACTTGTTCTGCTTCATCTAAAGGAGACAGACCAAATTGATAGAGATTCACGGTTTTTTTTGCGTCTGTGCTGTTTAAAGCGAGCACGGGTACAGTAAGAGGATCTGCTTGGGTCGCGAGTGTTTGCACATGTTGTTTGATGAGTGGGCCGACCACAAAATCCGCACCTTTGGCAACCGCCTCTTGATATAGCGCAGAAATGTTACCGCTATTGCTATCCACCACATTGATAGCAGGCGCATCAGACATGTTCTGTTTGGCATAGTAATAAGCCGCTAAAAAACCGTTACGTATGGCTTGTCCGCTTGTACCATTGGCACCTTCTAAAGGTACGAGCAGTGTGATGTTTTTAGGTTTTCCTATCACAGGAGGTGATGCAGTACTTTCAGTTGAAAGTGTGTTAAGACTACAGCCTGAGAGTAAAAGTATCGAAAAAAGCAGGATAAGAATTTTGCGCATCAGCATATTTAAGATAGTAGTTGAGATGGTGTAAGTTTAATGGTTCGGCTATTTGAGTTAAATACCGTAAAACTGATAAGTTTCTTCGATGGGTTTTTCCCGCCAGTGCTTCATATAATTTTCTACCGTCATCCATGAGCGCACATGCGCATGATCAATACATAAATTACCCTGCAAGTGACCTATCTCATGCTGCAGGATTCTCGCATACCATCCGCGCGCATCGATGGTCACAGGCGCTGCGTTTTCGTTTAGACATTCTACACGCACTGCTAAAGTACGGGGCACAAGCCCTACAAAACCCGCAATACTCAAGCAACCTTCGAAGAATACTTTTTCTCCTGATGTTTCAATCAAAGTCAGTTTGGGATTGATGATGACATGCAGTGGAACAGGTTTTCTTTCTTGTAGTGTCAATTGTTCAACAGGGACATTTTGTGTATAAGCCGCGCGATCTTCAATCACAGCAAGTTGCAGAGATTCGCCAATTTGTGGGGCTGCCAAACCCACGCCCGGCGCATCGTGCATGGTGTGTTTCATCTCGGCAATCAGCGCTTGTATCGGTGCACTTAAGATTTCTGTGGCAGAAAGTGCTCTCGCTTTTTGTCGTAAAACAGGCTCGCCTGCCTGCAAAATTTTAAGCGTCATTATTGGGTTCTTTTTTAGGGGGAGTGCTGCGTCGTCCACGTAAACGATAGACATAAAACAAAGGTGCAGATAGTGCGTATCCCAACGAGGCGAATAATAAAATAAGCGGTGGGTCGACGGAAATAAGCACAAAAGACAGTACGACAAATAGAATGACAATAAAGGGGACTTTGTTTTTCAGATCAAAGTCTTTAAAGCTGTAATAACGAAAATTGCTGACCATTAATAAAGCTACAAAAACCGATAAAATACACGTAAATATGCGCATGCCAGCGCTGTCTATTTCAAGTTGATTGATGCTCCAGATTAAACTCACAATCACAGCAGCGGCAAGAGGGCAGGGCAGACCCCTAAAATAGCGTTTATCAAGTGTATTATGCTGCACATTAAATCGTGCGAGTCTTAAAGCAACGCAGGCGGCATATACAAATGTAATCAACCAACCCGGTTTACCTAAAGTGTTAAGACCCCAGGCATATAAAATAACCGCAGGCGCAACACCAAAAGAAACCATGTCGGATAAGCTGTCGAGCTGTGCACCAAATTCGGTTTGCGTATGAGTCAGGCGAGCCACTCGGCCGTCGAGTGTATCCATGATCATTCCGATGAATACGGCAATGCAGGCATCATCAAAATGGCCTTTCATCGCGGCTATAATGGCATAAAAACCCGCGAAAAGCGCAGTGAGGGTAAACAGATTGGGTAAGAGGTAAATGCCCCGTCTTCTGGGATGGTTGTTTGATTCTAATGGCATAGTATGGGGATTCTGTTGTTTTTAAAAAGTTGTGGTATGGTAGCATAAATTCCTGTTTTTGTGGGTGCAGTACCAACTAAAGCAGCAATTCCCGCCGCCCTGTTTCCCCAGCACTGGCGCGGGGTTCCAAAAAATTGTTTCGTACATTCTTACCCATTAACTGGACGAACAGGGGCAATGGGGAGTTGTCAGGGGGGGAGAGACGCAGTTCTTCCCCCTGACCGGCTGAATTCTCCCGGCTGGGACAAGTGCGAATTTATTTCGCGCGACGCGTTAAAACAAGGAAGCAAG
>JBIIEG010000013.1:0-11363 GCA_044237955.1 Gammaproteobacteria bacterium | reverse complement strand
TACTGACTTGCAGAGAAAACTTGCCGACTCAGAGGGAGAGCTTGCCAAGTCAAAAAATAGGGCTAATGAGCTGCAAGAAACATTAAAAGAAAGAAACAGCGAAGCTGATGTTATGGAAAAGGCATTAGTTGTTACAAGAGCTGAAAGTCTCAATCTAAAAGATAAAAATCGCAACCTAGAAGAAAGAATGAAAGATATGGCTGCTACAGGTAGGGTTGTTGCAGGTAGGGTTACTGTAGGTCTCACGGTAGTAGGCGTCCACATACTCTGGCAATATTTTTCTCAAATATCCAACCCAACACCTCAAGATACTTCAGATGCAGAACGCGCTTTGATGGAAAGCAATATGCCAAATATGTCATTACCACTGTCGGCCGTGGCAGCAGTAGTTAATGAATCGGCCGCGACTTTAGCATCAGCAGTGAATAAATCGGCCGTGATTTTTGCTGCTGCAGCCTATCAAGCAGCTCAAGATTTATTGCAGAACCTGACAACAAATTTAAGCGCTGCAGCGAATGCCTCAGAGAATAATGCCGATCTATCAGAAGAAGAAGATGAAAGTGCTGAAGTGAAAGATTCAGAAAAAATATATTTTGAGTCAAAGGAAATAATATCAGCATTAAAGGAAATTACTTCTCTGCGCGATCAAGGAAAAATTGAAGAAGTCATACTCGAATATAATAACGTGCTGATATCAAACCCTGGCATAAAAAATTATGCTCTTATCTATGTTTATAATGAGTTAGCGATTGCACATAGTCTGAAATCAAACATTTTTTCCGACTCCAACAATCTATGTGAGGCAGAAAATTCAATTCATGAAGCAATAAAATATTATGAAAAAGCATTTATAGTGATCCCTATGGAAATGGTAAAGAAGGGAATTTTTAATTATATCTTTATTAATTTTATGCGCCTGATAAAGAATGTTCCGTATTTCATAAATCGCTCTCACCTGGATCAATTCACTAGATTTTCCGAGAATTTCAAACCGGAAGATATGCTTGAATTTTACAGCAGTATACTGAATACCCTAACCGACAAAATAAAAGAATTGCCTATCGATATCGACAAAGTCCCGCAACTTGTGTCTGTATATTTTCAAACTGCAGCCACTTTTTTATCTTTTAGTGCCCAACAAAATTCCCTTACTGCCGAATGGGAGAAAATGATTGATGTGATACGAAATGATTTGAATGAACTTGACGATGCACAGCCTCTTCAAACAGCGCTAAAAAAACAGGTCGCCACACTAAAAGAAATAGGTCTTAGTCTAACTGAAAGACAAAATAAAAATATTCTCGAGTTGCTGCGTTTGACAAAACAACACCTGCCGGAAACACAGGGGTGGTTAGTGGATATAGGGAATGATATCTCCGACTATCCAGCACACATATTTAGATGTAGCAAGTTGCTAGAAGATACGCCATCCTTTCCCAATCATATTGCACGAGGACTTCAGGAACAACCAAGGCCCAAAGCGCCTGGGCGGTTTGGCGTTTTTGATCAGCAGCACAACGCAAAAGGTGCTAGTGCTGAGAAGAAGAAGGGGCAACCCCCAAGTGCAGATAACCCAAAAACCCCAGCGCCAATTTAAGGTATGGGTTGAAAATAAAAGTGTTTGAAAAATATTTTTAGAAAAACGCTAGTAGGGCGTATCTCTCATTTTGGGTGGTATGTGGTTTTTGGATCGAACGAGTCATGCGTGCATTCGAGCGAGAGACAGGAACCATATATCACCCAAAATGAGAGATACACTGCGCTAGTGACCTAGATCCCGTGGTTAAACCTAAAATCGTCCACGGGATGACGCACTAGGATACAAGCAGCCTAGGTGGTGCGTGTGATCATTGGAGGAAGAACTAAGACCTAGGGTGTACCATACCTCTTTTTACCTCGTCAAAAGTGGCGCGTATTGACGCTGAAGGCTTGGCGCTCAACAGGCTAAAGATAACAATAGCGCATGTGGCTAAGATAAAGCCGGGGATAATTTCATACAGACCAAACCACGCATATTGCTTCCAGACAATCACTGAGGCAGCACCCACAATAATGCCTGCTAAAGCACCTGCGCGAGTGGTGCGTGACCAGATCAATGAGAGAATAACCACAGGTCCAAAGGCTGCGCCAAATCCTGCCCATGCGTAACTGACCATGCCAAGCACTTTGCTATCTGGATTAGATGCTAACCAGATGGCAAAAAAGGCAATACCCAATACCATGAATCGCCCAATCCATACTAGTTCACGTTGAGAGGCTTTTTTACGCAAAAAAGCTCTGTAGATGTCTTCTGTCAGTGCGCTGGAACAGACTAATAACTGAGCGGAAAGTGTGCTCATCACAGCAGATAAAATGCCCGCTAAAATAATCCCGCCGACCCATGGATTGAATAGTAATTTGGTTAATTCAATGAACACCGTTTCTGGATTGGCTTTCACCACGGCACTCCCCTCGGGATGCATTGAAAAGTAAGCGCTGCCAAAAAAGCCGATAGCAACGGCACCCGCTAAACATATGACCATCCATATCATGCTGATACGACGCGCTGCAGGAATGGCGTGCACTGATTTAGCAGCCATGAAACGCGCTAAAATATGCGGCTGACCGAAATAACCCAATCCCCAGGAGAGCAAAGAAATAATAGCGATACCGTTCAAACCATTGAGCATGTCTAAATGACCTATGCCTATGATTTTAACGGCGTCAATACTGGGCGTGATGCCACCGCTATGTGAGATCACCATCAGTGGCGTTATGATCAATGCACTGAACATCAAAGAAGCTTGTACGGTATCTGTCCAACTCACGGCTAAAAATCCACCGATAAACACATAAGAAATGGTTGCAATGGCGCCGACCCACAGCGCTGTGTCATAAGGCATTCCCAGCAGACCTTCGAATAAGCGCGCGCTCGCAACGACACCAGAGGCGCAATAAATCGAGAAGAAAATAAGTACCGTCAATGCAGTAACAATACGCAATATATTGGTTTTATCTTCGAAACGATTGCTGAAATACTCAGGTAACGTCAGTGCATTGCCGCATTTTTCGGTATATAAACGCAACCGACCTGCAATACAACGCCAGTTAATCCAGGCGCCCGTGATTAAACCAATCGGCATCCATACTTCAGAAAACCCTCTTGAGTAGACACCGCCAGGCAAACCCATCATAAGCCAGCCGCTCATGTCAGAAGCGCCTGCCGCCAATGCCGTTACAAAACTGTTAAGACTTCTACCGCCCAAAATATAGTCAGAAAGATTTTTAGTGGCACGATATCCAAGCCAGCCTAAACCCAGCATGGCAACAAGATAAAACGAAAAGGCAATCAGGGTAGGTGTTTGTGTCATGGGATGAGATCCAAATAATATAGGTTATGCTGAAAGGCAATAATATACCCGTTCAACTTGAAGATACTGGCTTTGTATCTTCAAGTTCGAATACAAAACCAGGGGCCGCTTTTCGACATCCCTGTCGATCACGGCATTCTGCTCATCCTGAACGTCGGGTTTTTAAAGGGAGAAATGTTTTTTTCCCCTTTAATTCAATAGGTTATACCGGCTGAATTCTCCCCTTTTGTGAGACTTGCCCCCAACACACCCCGCGATTTTTTACGGGACAAAGCCTTAACAGAAACCAGTATCTTGAAAGGCGAGCGGTATATAATCCCTAAAAGTGAGGTGCGCTTAGTGCCTTCTTCGCGCCCCATGTACCTCCGGATTCCCCCGGCTCCACAATACCACTTGTTTAATGCGGTCAATGCGCCAGCCATGTGATGTGCGAACAAACCCATGCACATAGTGGCCAGAGGTATCATAGCTGTTGCCATCGGGCATTCTGGCTGGATCAAGGCGATGAATTAAAAAACACGAGGTACATTCTGCACTGTTTTCTTGTAGAGACACTAAATGATTGGTGCTGATGTGCTGGGTTTTTAAACCGGCTAAATCTTTGACGCGCTGGGCTACAAAATCATCTGCAGAGACAATACGACGTTTTTCTCCACGCAGTGCCGCATAATCTGTATCAAGTTGATCGGTTAAACAATCGCGCAATAGGGTCCAGTTTTGCTGATCCAGCGCCCAGGCAAAACGAAAGATGGTGTCTATGATGTCAGACTTATCTTCGAGCCATTTGTTATGATTGAACATGGTGGTTGCTCTCTTTCATGTATCGAACAGTCATAATTCAATGGGTGATTGTGGCATGATTTCCATCAATTCCCGCTGAAATACGGGCAATAGACTAACATTTGCGCCTCTGCTAAGCTAGATTCTATACCCATTCAACTTGAAGATACTGGTTTTGTATCTTCAAGTTCGAATACAAAACCAGGGGGTTTTCAAAGGGGTAAATGTTTTGTTTCCCCCTTTAATTCAATAGGTTATACCGCTCGCCCCAACACACCCCGCCATTTTTTTTGCGGGACAAAGCCTTAACAGAAACCAGTATCTTGAAAGGCGAGCGGTATATCAAAAGATTATACTGCCAATGATCTCCCTCCAATGAAAGAAAAAAATACCGTCATGAACAATCGTGCCTGCACGCAGCAAGAATATATCATCATAGCGGATGATCTGCCCTTGTCTTGTCCGCTGCCCAAATATCGCTTATGGGATGCGCATCCGCGTGTATATATGCCCATTGAAGAAACAGGGCGTGAGGTGTGTCCTTATTGTGGCGCCATTTATGTGTTGAAAGCTCCCCACAATGAATAAGCCAAAAAAAATCCTCGTTGTCGGTCCCTCCTGGGTGGGAGACATGGTCATGTCTCAAACCCTGTTCACCCTGCTGAAGCAACAAGATCCTGATGTTATAATTGATGTGTTGGCGCCTGCCTGGAGCAAGGCCTTACTCACCCGCATGCCGGAAGTGCATGACGCTTTAATCTCACCTTTCGATCACGGTCAGTTTCATCTCAAACAACGTTATTTGCTCGGAAAACAATTAAGAGCGCGCGCTTATGATCAAGTCATCATTCTGCCGAATTCCTTTAAATCTGCATTGGCGCCTTTTTGGTCGCATATTCCACAACGCACGGCATGGCGTGGAGAATGGCCGCGTTCTATTTTATTAAATGATGCGCGCACCTTGGATAAAGAAAAATTGCCGTTGATGATACAACGCTTTGCGGCATTGGGATTATCCCCTACAGCTGTTTTACCCGACGTATTACCCCATCCTCGTTTATCAGTTTCTCAGGAGACATTGGCTGCCAGCCTTGAAAAACATTGCGTAAAACGCACCGAAGCACCTTTATTGATATTAGCACCTGGTGCAGAATTTGGTCCCAGCAAACGCTGGCCAGCACTTTATTTTGCAGAAGTTGCACAAGCGAAATTAGAAGAAGGGTGGGATGTGTGGATGTTTGGTTCACCCAAAGATGAATCAATGGCTGCAGAAATTCAGCAATACACGCACAACAAAGTGCATAACTTTATCGGCAAAACCAATCTTGCCGAAGCCGTGGATCTAATTTCTTTGGCGACCGTTGTTGTGAGTAATGATTCAGGTTTGATGCACATTGCAGCAGCGCTGAATCGTCCACTCGTTGCGATTTATGGTTCTACTTCCCCTAAATTCACCCCACCCTTAGGTGATAAAGTGATTATTCTGGATTTAAATTTACCGTGCAGTCCTTGTTTTCAGCGTGAATGTCCGCTGAAACATTGGCGCTGCATGCTAGATCTAAAACCTGCGTTAGTACTTTCCAATCTCAATCGTGTCGTTGCATGATGAAAATCTTAGTGGTTAAGACTACTTCCCTGGGTGATGTAATTCACACATTGCCTGCACTCACGGATGCAGCACGACATTATCCTGATATTCGTTTTGATTGGGTGGTGGAAGAAGGGTTTGCTGAAATTCCTAAATGGCATCCTTGTGTGAATCAAGTGATTCCAGTTGCCTGGCGACGTTGGCGTAAAAATTTGCTACAAGCCTGGCGTGCAAAACAGTTACAAGAGTTTTATGCGGCGCTCCGAGGAACACAGTACGACAAAGTGATTGATGCACAGAGCCTTTTAAAAAGCGCGTTGATAGCACGTAGTGCCAAAGGCATCCATTACGGGTTGGATTATTATTCCGCCAGAGAATCACTGGCTTCATTATTATATCAACAACACTGCACTGTTATTTTTGAGCAACATGCTGTCACACGCGCGCGACAATTATTTGCGCAGGCATTGGGCTATGTGAACCCAACAGATAAACCGGATTATGCGATTCGTGCGCATTTTGATTTAGCGAATAACCACGAACGGAAAAACATTTTATTTGCACACGGAACCACTTGGGAAACAAAAGAGTGGCCTGAGTCGTCTTGGATTGATTTAGCGAAGCAATGTACTTCGTCGGGTTTGTATGTGCAAATTCCCTGGGGAAATGAAAACGAAAAAGCGCGCGCAGAACGCATTGCAGCGAGCAATGCCAGCATTGAGGTGTTACCCAAAACATCATTGCTGACATTGGCCCATTTATTACTACAAGCAAAAGGAGTTATTGCGGTAGATACAGGTATCGGGCATCTAGCAGCTGCATTGAGCGTACCCACTGTTTCTCTATATGGCCCCACGGATCCTGCTCAAATTGGTGCGTGTGGCGACAATCAAATACATCTGAGGAAAACTAGCCATATGGCGGATGTGTCTGTGAATGCCGTATGGGAAGCATTAACAAGGTTATGAAAAAGTAACTATTCACAGCAATAACTTTGTCATTTCCACGAAGGCGGGAACCCATCCTCGCGTGGCAATAACATAAATAAAATACTTAAAAAATAAGGCTTGTGTATTTTTTTATGTACGTTTAAACACAGAGTAAGTATAGGAACGGTACGTGGATAGGTTCCCGCCTTCGCGGGAATGACAAAGTTATTGCCGTGAATAATGATATGAAAAAAATCTCCGTTATCATCACTGCCTACAATCGCCTGCCTGCATTACAGGCTGTTATCCAATCTCTCGCCAAACAAACCTACAACGGTGAAATAGAAATCATTGTGGCGGATGATGGCTCCACTAAAGAAACTATCGACTGGTTGCAGCAACAAACCATATTTCCTTCTATGCTGCATATTTGGCAACCCGACGAAGGTTTTAGGGCTGCCGCAATTCGTAATCAAGCTGCTGCAAAAGCGTCTGGTGATTATTTAATTTTTATTGATGGTGATTGTGTCACGCCCACATTTTTTTTGAAAAATCACGCGAAGCTGGCAGAAAAAAATTATTTTGTCAGTGGTAATCGCGTTTTGTTATCGCCTGCATTTACCGAGCAAGTGCTGAATCAACATTTAGACATTTCTCACTGGACCTATCTCAATTGGTTGTTTGCGCGCATGCAGGGGAAATGTAATCGCGCTCAACCTTTTTGTCCTTTATGGCGTTTTGTGTTGCCTTATCAATATTCACATAAATGGGAAGGTGCGAAGACTTGTAACCTTGCGTTATGGCGTGAAGATTTTATTGCGGCGAATGGTTTTGATGAGCATTATCAAGGATGGGGTTATGAAGATTCGGATTTAGTGATTCGCTTGATGCGTACTGGCATAAAACGCAAACATTCACGTTTTTCTGTGCCTGTATTGCATTTATGGCATCGTGAGAATGATCGCTCTCAAGAGGAAAACAATCGTTTGTTTTTGGAGCGTGTAATCAATAGTGATCGCGTGTTGTCGGATAAAGGAATAAGCCAATATCTGTAATAGCTCTATGTTAAATAACACAGGTAAGCTTTGTCATTCCCGCGAAGGCGGGAACCCATCCCAGCACGGCAGTTTACGTGACAAATTTATCAATCCAAAAAATGGACTATTCTGACGGATAGATTCCCGCCTTCGCGGGAACGACAGAGCTCTGATGCCTACTAGCATAAATAGTGCCAACCCATATCGCTGAACTTTTACAGGCTTTTACACCATGACATATCTTTTTTTCATTCTCCTGTTTCTGCTCTCTTGCGGATTGACTTACTACTATATCCGCTACGCCTGGCGTCATAAATTAGTGGATATTCCGAACGCACGAAGCTCCCATACACATCTGACACCGCGCGGTGGTGGATTGGTTTTTATTGGCCTTTGGTTTATCACTTCTCTCTTAGCACTCTTTTTTCATTTTTTAAATTTACAGGCAGCGATCATTTTATTGCCTGGTGCTTTATTGGTGGCAATCACGGGATTTTTCGATGATCGATATAATATTTCCACCGTCTTGCGCGCGCTGGCTTATTTATCTGCTGCAATTATCGGTATTTTTGCTTTAGGCGGTTTTACTGAAATCATCATCCATACCGACTATACATTGTCATTAGGTTTATTTGGCTCTATCGCTGCCGTGCTATTTATTTTCTGGTCGATCAACTTATTTAATTTTATGGATGGGCTAGATGGTGTTGCTGCCACTGAAGCATTATTTATTTTAGGCGTCGGTGGATTTTTGATTGCAGAGGCAGGTGGTTATGAAACAGCAATGTGGATTTGGTCGCTTGCAGTTCTTATTGCTGGTTTTCTAGTATGGAACAAACCACCTGCTAAAGTATTTATGGGTGATGTAGGGAGCACGACGTTAGGTTTTGTGATTGCGATGATTGCTTTGTGGAGTGAGAAAAAATATGGGGTGCCTTTATTGGTGTGGTTTATGTTGTATGGTGTTTTTCTAGTGGATACGACGCTCACTGTATTGAGACGTCTTTTAGCAGGAGAGCGTGCTTATCAAGCACATCGATTGCATGCATATCAGCGATTAAATCAGGCGGGGTTGAGTCATACTACCGTGCTGGTGATAATAAGCAGTGTAAATATTTTGTTGGCAATCATTGCGCTTGCTGGTTTTTATTATCGTGATTATTTGTGGGTTTTTGGGCTGATGGCTTTAATACTATTGTTATTGCTGTATCTATGGGCGGAGCGTGTTAAACCGATGTATACCCATCCTTAATCTGTGAAGGCTATTGCCAGTGTTTCAAGCAGATGGTATTTTGTAGCCCTTCAACTTAGGCACGTAGCTCAGTGGTAGAGCACCACCTTGACATGGTGGTGGTCGGTGGTTCGATCCCACTCGTGCCTACCAGTATTATCATCACACTCTTTCTCTGATATCTTGGTCGTTAGTGTTCTATGCGATAAAACACGTCCACACCACTCCCCAATTGACTCGCTTGAGATTGTATAAACCAATGTTTGGTTAAGGAGTACCGTAATCGCAGGGTATTGATCGAATCAAATATGCCTAGACTGTAATTGAGATATAGGCGAGGGGATAAGTATTTTCCCAAGGCAACCGACGTGTTTTGTTTATTTTCTCCCGACTGATCACTCACCTCAGACGCTAGTTTCAAATCGCTTAAACCAAAACTCTGTTTTAACTGCCCCATTAAGTCATTAACCCCTGTACTGCCCTGAGGCGTTAACGCACTTGCAGCAGCAGCAAGTGATTGCACACTTCCCCCAGAAAGTCCGCTCGCAGGTTCTCCCAGAACAATAAGCGACAGTATGTCTGTTTGTGACCAACCCGTGGGGTCCGAAAAAAGCGTTATCTGAGGATTTTCTGCAGTGCCTGACACTTCCACACCAACGAGTAAGTCTTCATTTTGAGAGAATGTTTGATTAACAGATCTGTAATTTATTGTTTTTGTCGCGCGTAAGTGTAGATAGGGATTGCTGATAGGGCTGTTCATAAAACTAATATCACCACGCGTGATCATGAGTTTCTGTCCTTGTAGCGCGTAACTACCACGCAACAGTTGCAGACGGCCATTGGCTAAGGTTCCCTTATTAGCCTGATCTTTGATTTGTAATTTTCCACTGATAAAACTATCAAGCCCGCTTGTCTGTAAATGCACATTATCTCCTAGCGTAAGAGATACATTGGCATAAGTGGCCGACTTTTTTTCTTGCACCCCTTCGCCTGAACCATTCAAAATGATAGTCTCGCTGGGGAGCGTCACTGTTGTTGCTATATTGGCCAGCCTTATTTCAGCAGTAGGAATATCAACCACTCCTCCTATCTGCCAAAGTTTATTTTTATTTGCGATCTCTAGGTGCGGCGAGATATAAATTTTCAAAGTAGGTGAATCTTTTATTAAAAATTGTTTGCCGATAATTGAAAATGAAGTATCGATGGCATTATTTTCTATTTGAGAGTTTCCGTTTATCTGCAGCTTTCCTGCGCCAGAAAAAACAGAGCCTAGATAATTGATGACATCATTTTGAATATCTGCACGCAGGTTTAAATTTCTTAATGGCAATCCTAGATAAGGAGTGTGCACTATATTGCTTTCTAGATTGATACTGCCCTGTCGTTTTTCACTGGCTTCCATCATGGCTGGGTTCAGCCTCACAATAAGTTTTCCACGCGTATCCTCAATCCAACTTGAAGTCATGCCATCGGCAGACCGCAAATAGTTAATATAAAAATCTGTATTCAAAAGGCTGCTTTGATAAGAACCTGTTAGAGAACCTGTTAACCTTATACGACCGTCTACATCGGGTGACAGCTGGTTTAAGTCTGGCATATTCAATGTATAACGAACATGCCATTGATCTGACAAATCACCATTCAGCGTAAATGCATTTTTACCCCATTGTATAAATGCTTTAGTTTTAAAATTTAATTTTTGTAAGGCAGTGACCACACTTTTTATCGTGTTTAAGTTCTCTGTCGCGTTTTTCATTTTTGCTGCTAGATCAACATCTCCCTTTAATGGCAGGCCATATTGCATCGCATTTAGTTTCTCTATTTTCACATTAAACCCACGAGGCCCTCCGATCGTTTTGACGGAAAAGCTTATTGATTTAGGGGCACGCGCATCTATACGACTCAGATCTAACGATCTAACCTGCAGAGAAAAATCCCAGCTATAAGCCGAATTCCAGTTCAACTTGCCTGAAGAAACCAAATTACCATTTAACAAATGACTTTTAACCGTATTCAAAACAAGCGTATCTTTTCCGCCTTCCCCATGTGCTGACCAATCAGCATAGGGACCTTGTAAATCAAAAGACCAATGATATAAGTGAGGCGTGCCTAAAACCGCTAGTTTTGCGTTAATAGGAATGGGAGATTGTAGTTTTGTATCCAGCGCGATTGAAATATCGTTATCTATCGCAACTTTTGCATTGAAGTGGTCTATCAATATGGGTTTTTGTAGCGCGTAATGCGTGATAGATAGGTTGCTTAGGTTTAACCGATCTATGTTTATTGCGAATGGTAAAAAGTGTCGCCATTCATACCGCTCGCCTTTCAAGATACTGGTTTCCGTTAAGGCATTGTCCCGCAAAAAATCGCGGGATGTGTTTGGGTGGCGAGCGGTATAATCTGTTGAATTGAAGTGGGAAACAAGACTTTCCCCCCTTAAAAAATCCC
>JBIIEG010000151.1:0-3090 GCA_044237955.1 Gammaproteobacteria bacterium | reverse complement strand
TTCCTTGCTGGTTTAAGACCCCGACCTTTAGGTCGGAAGGAGCGCCTGCTGCGAACGAAGTGATGCAGCTTTATAGGTGCGGATTTGGGAGGGGTTCATTCCCCTCCAAAATCTTAGTTAGCCCGCAGGGATTCCTTCGTTGACTGGGATTGAGCGTGGCGACTTTAGTTACTAACCAGTTTCGTGTGCGCCCAGACCACCGTGCAAAAAACCGGGCGCGGGTCGGATATAGTAACGATTAGCGCCGCTTCGCAAAAAATTCTTTTAACATCCCACCACATGCTTCATCTAAACACCCACCTTCCCACTCAATACGATGATTAAATTTTTGCCACTGATCCAATAAGTGAAAGTGGCTGGCGACTGCACCTGATTTAGCATCGAGTGCACCAAACACCAAACGCTTAATGCGGGCATGTATCAACGCACCGACGCACATCACACAAGGTTCTAAAGTGACATACAACGTAGCGTCGGTTAATCGGTAGTTATGAAGTTTTGTGGCTGCACTGCGCAAAGCCATCACTTCTGCATGTGCGGTGGGATCGTGTTGAGTGATCGGTTGATTCCAGCCTTCGCCCACGATTTGATTTTCGAATACCACAATCGCGGCAACGGGTACTTCGTTTTGAGATTGTGCTTTTTGTGCGAGTAATAAAGCGTGTTGCATCCAATCGGTATCGTTCACGATATTGCTCTCGGCGTGATTAAAATTACCCAACACCCTTACGGCTGTCATCCCTCCGCCAGCCGTTATAAACCCCGTTAGCTGTCATCTCCCGCCAGCCGTCATCCCGTGGATGGTTTGACCACGGGATCCAGGTTATAAGCGTTTTTCAAAAATATTTTTAAATCATTTTAGTTAGAATAACACCTATGACCTGGATCCCGTGGTCAAACCATCCACGGGATGACGGCTGGCGGGAGATGACAGCTAACGGGGGATGACGGCTGGCGGGAGATGACAGCTAACGGGGGATTTTTCTCATATTGTCCACCATCTTTTAGGTGGGCAATGTATTCCTCAATGACGATGCAGATGATTTAATTATTCCCACTCAATCGTTGCAGGGGGTTTATCAGAAATATCATAAACAACGCGCGAAATATTAGGCACTTCATTGAGAATACGGCGCGATACTTCTTTCAAAAAAGCATAGGGCAACTCTGCTGCATGCGCTGTCATAAAATCAATGGTTTCTACAGCACGCAGCGAAACAACATATTCATATTTTCTCGCATCTCCTGCCACACCCACTGATTTTACGGGTAGAAAAACAGCAAACGCCTGACTCACTTTGTCATAGAGATCATGTTTCTTGAGCGCATCAGTAAATATTTTATCTGCTTTGCGTAAGATGTCTGCATAAGCCAATTTCACTTCGCCTAAAATACGCACGCCTAAACCAGGCCCTGGGAAAGGATGTCGATAGACCATGTCATACGGCAAACCCAGTTCTAATCCAATTTTTCGAACCTCATCTTTGAATAACTCACGCAAAGGTTCAACCAAAGAAAATGACATATTCTCTGGCAGGCCACCCACATTATGATGCGATTTAATCACATGCGCTTTACCTGTTTTGCTGGCGGCAGATTCGATCACATCAGGATAGATAGTGCCTTGTGCGAGCCACTTCACATCCGATAATTTTGTCGCCTCTGTTTGAAAAACATCGATAAATGCTTTGCCGATGATTTTGCGTTTTTGTTCGGGGTCTGTCACACCTTGGAGTGCACCAAAAAATTGTTGTGCGGCATTCACACGAATAATTTTGATACCAAAATGTTCGCCGAAAGTTTGCATCACTGCATCTCCTTCGCCTTCCCGTAATAAACCGGTATCTACAAATACACAGGTGAGTTGTGCACCGATGGCTTTATGTAACAACGCTGCAACCACCGAAGAATCCACGCCACCTGATAATCCTAACAATACTTTATCGTTGCCAACTTGAGACTGTATGGCTTGAATGCGATCGTCGATAATATTTTTAGGTGTCCATAAATGCTCACACCCACAAATATCATGTACGAAGTGTTTTAAGATACGTAAGCCCTGACGTGTGTGTGTGACTTCAGGATGAAATTGTAAACCGTAGAATTGTTTCTCTTTGTGAGCCATGCCTGCTAATGGGCAATCTTGTGAGCTGGCGATACATTCAAAGCCTGGAGGTAATTGCGTGACTTTGTCACCATGACTCATCCAGACATCTAATAGCGCTTTGTTTTTATCGGATAGATGATCTTCGATGTCTGAAAGTAAGGGAGAGTGGCTGTGTACTTCCACTTGCGCATAACCAAACTCAGCAGCGGTGGGAGAAGGTGAAACAGTGCCACCTAATTGTGCTGCCATCGTTTGCATGCCATAACAAATACCCAACACAGGACAGCCTAATTCAAACACGATATTAGATGCGCGGGGTGTGTTTTTTTCTGTGGTGCTTTCAGGTCCCCCTGAAAGAATAATGCCAGAAGGGCAGAAGTCTTCGATGTCTTTTTCAGATGCGTCGTGTGAATAAATTTCGCAGTACACGCCACACTCGCGTATGCGACGTGCGATGAGTTGTGTGTATTGCGAACCGAAATCCAAAATTAAAATGCGTTGATCGTGGATGTTTTTGTTATTTTCTGGGGTGTCGTTCATTTGTTGGATTCCTTGTTTGTTCTCTCTACGTAAGTGCGTCGTAAATGCGTCATCCTGTGGTCAAACCATCCACGGGATGACGACCTGGCGGGTGGAAGTATGTTTTTTGTCGTGTACAGAGACAAATGATTTACTGCCAAAGACTGCTAAACGGTACTAGATAAATATCCTTATCATAAGCAATGACGCGCGGTGTATTGCATAACACGATACCACACACAAAATCTTCACCTACAGCAGCTTGTAATTCTTGTATGCCTGCTAAATCTTTGGTTGTAATATTTTCCGCATGCTTCACTTCAATGGCTACAAGTTTATCTTGTTTTTCCAGTATAAAATCAATCTCTTTGCCATCATTGGTACGATAAAAACTGATATCTATTTTATTGCCGCTCGCATGGTTCAGTTTAGATAATTCAGAGAATACAAAATTTTCTAACACA
>JBIIEG010000150.1:0-3096 GCA_044237955.1 Gammaproteobacteria bacterium | reverse complement strand
ATCACAGTTCTGACTGCGTGGCTGATACGCAATTCATCTGAGGTGGTGACACGTTGGTTATCGCCAGACACTAACTTCATTACTAGCTTTTCTAAAAATAAAATATTCTCTTCTGTGGGGTCTATTTGGAATGGATTAAAACCTGTTGGTTTGCCATTTTCTAAAGCGAGATATTTCCCCCCTATTGCGCGGATGAGAATTTCGGCCCCTCTGTCTTTGTCAAAAAAGACGTTGGCGTATCCTGAAGGCGCTTTGTACGCAAATTTTTGTGATTGGCATAACAGCATACCCAGCAGCACTGTTTTACCTGCGCCAGACTGACCAATCACATCGGTATTACCTAACAGCTTATGGTCATAATTGTCTTCATCATCTTTTGAAAAGTGATAGTTAAAATAAATAGGTTGACCTGAGGGTGTTTTAAAAATAGTGACTGCTTGTCCCCATGGATTTCCATCACGTTTGCCGGTACTGAAATTATGGAAGCTAGACAGTGCAGCAAAGTTTTTGCTGGTTAAGCCTGCAATGCGTGGGCGGTAAAACCAGTTGCACGGTAATTGTGCATAGAAAACAGCGTCTGTTGCTGTGAAAACCATTGAGGCTAAAAATCCTAGATCTTGTAAAATTGCTTTGGCAGAAGCGGTATTGCGACGTACTTTTTCAACGGAATCACCAAACACCATCAGCGAAAAATGATACTCACCCATTGTGAATTCGCCTTGTATCAACTCATCAATCGCGATACTCATTTCTTCAATTTGTGTCACAGAACCATCTTCCGCATTTTGCAGTTGCCTTTGCTGTCTTTCTAAATATTTCTTGCCGCCATTTTTTGAAAAAAAAGAATACGATTGCGTCATCACATATTCGTAATCTTCATACATCAAACAGTTTAATAATCCTGGCTCGGTATGAGATAAATAATCTTTGAAGTCTAGCGCTTGCGCATAGCGCACTTTATCAACGGTACGCATCTCAATGGTTTCTGTGCCGATGAATAACCAGGTGGTACCCAAATATTGATCGAGAGATACGCGTGGCACACGTACTTTTTGCCATTCGCCCGAAATTAAGAAATTTAAGAACTCTAAGGCTTTTGAGCAAAGCACACCGTGCTCATCTTCATAGGTTGATAAAGTTTCTAAACCATAAACACGCAAACCTGCTTCTACTTGATAGGCGATTTCATTTAATTTATGGATGGCTTTTTTTTGATCTTCTTTAATTTCAGCCACAGATCGACGAGAAGTTTTGGATAAGCTTCTACCCAAGCGAGTCGGATTAGGTCTATAAATGACGGTAAAATAAAGCTCATTCGCCATCATTTTATAGCCAGAAAAAGAATCGTAATATTTTTTATCGAAGTCTCGAGAAAAATCATTTTCGAAAGTGGCTTGTAGTCGATCTGATATTTGACGTCTGACATTGTGCGTCCACACTGCGATGTGTTCAGAGCCAATACTTCGCAATAATGTATTGAGTTGATCTAAACGTAGTTGCATGGTGTCAGGGTCAGCGCTTTCATGACTGATGCCGCCCACTTTCCAAATGCACAAATAATTCCCCTCTTTAGTCACAATGATGTTGGGCGATACGTGACTGCTATAAGGTATAAAAGCCGCGAGTGATCGCTCTTTGTTTATTTGTTTGGCGTATTTTGTTTGTGCAAACATCACTAGGTCCTTTTTTTGAAACTGATGGGGCTATAAGCAGAAGCCTTCCAAAACTGCGCATTTTTATTGGTATTGGGTATCAGGCGGCAGTACATTTTCAGACCTAACAAACGAAATTGCTGGTCGTCTGATTTCGTTATCATGCGCATCACAAAAATAATCGGTATTAAAGCGACGGTGATAAGCAGCGTGATCCAAACTGCCAATAGAATCACAACGCCAACTACGATACCCAAAGGAACGATGGGAATACCAAAGACCATTGCAGGTCGCGTACAGCCTTTAAAAAGCGGGTCTTGGCGTATCATGATTTGCCCAACAGATAACCTGCAATTTCAGTTGCGCCACCAATGAGCAATCCACCTGCCAAAATTTTTGTGCATTCACCGAGATCACCTTGTTTAAAAAGAAATTTGTAACCAGCCCAAATAATGGAAATCGTGACAACAGAAATGGAGGCGCCTCTTAATATTCCAAGAATGTTGGTCATAAAACTATTGACCTTCTCGAGTCCACCCACGTCTTCTGCAAATGCAGGTTCCGCGAATATCAATAGCAGCATTACAGATAGAGAAGCTGTCACGTATACAGCCTTTTTTAGGTTTATTTTTTTCATATGGTCTCCTTGTTAAATTTTAAAAACGCGGCATTCTACATTTTTAAAATTTTCAAAAATACCGTAATTGATGAAAAACTTTGATGTTGAGTGGGGGTTATGAGATGAGGAAAATCAGTGAGCGTGATGCGAAATAAAATATAATAAAAATGATTTTTTAATATATTTTATTTGGAAAACAATACTTGGGTTGTTATGCCTGGGTATTAAATTGGCAGAATTAACCAGTACAAGATTAAAAAATATTTTGAAAGACGCTTATTACCTGGATCCCGTGTTTAAGTCATCCACGGGATGACGAGCTGCACGGGATAAGTTGCTTGCGTGGCTATTATTGCGAGTTTTTGTCGTGTACAGAGAGTAATTGGATGAATTGCGTGTTAACTCACAATTCTGTTTGATGCAAAACTTCCAGTGGTAAACCTAGAAATTGCTGTGCGAGGTGTGTGAAGGTGGGTGTTAAATCTGTCATGTAACATTCAATTTTGCGTGTTGTGTTTTTCTGCAGCGGCGATTGTATTGTATCTGCAATTAATAGAGCGGCTTCTGTACCAGAATCAATCAAACAAACATCAGGTAAAATTTCACGAATAATTTTGGTTAAAAAAGGATAGTGTGTACATCCTAAAATCACAGCTTCTACATTGGCTTCTTTTATTGGCGCCAAATATTCTTGGGCAATACGGCGTGCAATGTCGTGCTCTTCCCATCCCTCTTCTATCAACGGTACAAATAACGGACAAGCTTGAGCGTAAACAAAAACGGGAGATTGGCTGTCTTGTTTTTGAATTTCTCTTTCGTATGAAC
>JBIIEG010000149.1:0-3103 GCA_044237955.1 Gammaproteobacteria bacterium | reverse complement strand
ATTATTTTTAGAATAACACTTATGACCTGGATCCCGTGGTTAAACCGTCCACGGGATGACGGCTAATGGGTGGGATGACGGCCGTAGGATGGAGTCTTTTCCTCGCCGACGAATGTTGGAAAGCGCTAATAATAGCTTGGCTGGCGTCTTTAGAACAGGATAAACTTAATGTTCAAATCTTGAGGAAAAAATATGATTCTTATCACCGGAGGAGCCGGCTTTATAGGCGCTAATTTTGTATTGGAATGGCTTTCACAATCCAACGAGCCAGTCATCAATCTCGACAAACTCACCTATGCAGGCAATCTGGAAAACCTGGCCAACCTAAAAGGCGATGAACGGCACCACTTTGTTCAAGGCGATATCTGTGACGCCGAACTGGTCTCCCAATTATGCAGAGATTATCAGCCATCCGCGATCATCAATTTTGCGGCTGAATCTCATGTAGATCGCTCTATTGCCGACCCAGAAGGCTTCATCCAGACAAACGTAGTCGGCACTTTTAAACTCTTAGAAACGGCTCATACCTATTGGCGTCAATTGCCTGAAAGCGCCAAAACTGCTTTTCGCTTTTTGCAGATATCCACTGACGAAGTCTATGGATCACTCAACGCGACAGATCCTCCCTTTAAAGAAACCAACCGCTACGAACCCAATAGCCCTTATTCCGCCAGCAAAGCGGCCGCTGACCATTTAGTACGCGCCTATCACCACACTTACGGTCTCCCTACCCTGACTACAAACTGTTCCAATAATTATGGCCCCTACCAATTCCCCGAAAAGCTGATTCCTTTGGTTATTCAGAATGCCTTGGCGGGAAAAACATTACCCTTATATGGCGACGGGCAAAATAGTCGCGACTGGCTCTATGTCACAGACCATTGTGCTGCACTACGGGTCGTTTTAGCCAAAGGGAAGCCAGGAGAGGTTTATAATATAGGCGGCTGGAATGAAATGAAAAATCTGGATGTGCTGCATATTTTATGTGATATTTTGGATCAGAAAAAACCGAAGGCAGATGGTACGAGTTATCATTCTCAAATCACGTTCGTTAAAGATCGCTTGGGCCATGATCGTCGATATGCGATTGATGCTGCCAAAATTGAACGTGAATTAAATTGGAAGCCTGCAGAAACATTTGAAACAGGTATCCAAAAAACAGTTGATTGGTATTTGGGTATTTGTCATTCCCGCTAAGGCGGGAAACCATCCTAGTACAGCGTATCTTTAATTTTGGGTGGTATGTGGTTTTTGGATCGAAAGAGTCATGCCTGCATTCGAGTGAGAGACAGGAACCACCCAAAATTAAAGATACGCTGTACTAGTGTGGCAATAATGCTAAAAAAATACTTAAAAAATAAAGCTTAAATATTTTTCTCTTTTACCTTTAAACTAAGGAACAAGCATAGGAGCGATACGCGGATAGGTTCCCGCCTTCGCGGGAATGACAACGTTATTGCCATAAATAGTTACGTATCTGGAGCACACATAATGAAATACAAAGGCATTATTTTGGCAGGCGGATCTGGCACACGCCTGTATCCTCTCACGCAAGTTACCTCAAAACAGCTATTACCTGTTTACGACAAGCCGATGATTTACTATCCGCTTTGTACGCTATTGCTGTCAGGTATCCGCGATATCTTGATTATCTCCACACCACAAGATCTGCCACGTTTTGAACAACTACTAGGCGACGGCAGCACCTGGGGAATTAACCTTCAATATGCAGTGCAACCATCACCCGATGGATTAGCACAAGCATTTATTATTGCCGAAGATTTTATTGCAGGTGATAGGAGCGCACTCATATTAGGAGATAATATTTTTCATGGCTCCGAGTTTGTGAATCTGCTGCATGAAGCTTCAGAAACAACTATCGGTGCCACTGTTTTTGCCTATCGGGTGAGCAATCCCCAAGCGTATGGCGTGTTGGAATTTAATCAACAAAAAGAAGTCATCAGCATCGAAGAAAAACCACTCAAACCCAAATCACATTTTGCACTGACCGGGTTGTATTTTTATGATAATCAGGTTGTAGACATCGCCAAAAGCATTAAGCCTTCTGCCCGAGGTGAACTGGAAATTACGGATGTTAATCGCATTTACTTAGAACAAAAATTATTAAAAGTGATTACGATGGGGCGTGGGTATGCCTGGCTGGATGCAGGTACACATCAATCTATGTTAGAAGCCAGCAACTTCATCGAAACCATCGAATCTCGTCAAGGATTAAAAGTATCTTGTCCTGAAGAAATTGTTTTCCGTCAAGGTTATATTAGCGCCGAGCAATTTCATAAACTGGCCTCACTGCAAGCTAAAAACAGTTATGGGCAGTATCTTTTGCAGGTGCATCAAGAGTTAAACGGAAATTAAATATGACCGCTACTACTATCCCCCTTTTTTCAGCCGGTGCTGCTAACGCATCCTTAGATTTTTTACCCGCTATTAAACGCGTGTTGGATAGTCACTGGTATATCTTAGGCCAAGAGGTAGCCGCATTTGAGCAAGCGTTTGCTGAGTATTGTGCTGTGCCCCATTGTATTAGTTTGGCAAATGGTACAGACGCGCTGGAACTTGCGTTAAGAGCGTTAGACATTCAAGCAGGCGATAAAGTAATCGTGACTGCAAATGCTGGTTTTTATAGCAGCATAGCAATCAATTTGCTGGGAGCTGCCCCTCTTTATGTCGATATTGATCCAGCAACACTTACGCTCTCTGTCGATAGACTGAAAGAAGCCTTGGCAGCAAAACCTAAGGCTATTATTGTGACTCATTTATATGGACAGCTGGCGGATATAGAAACAATCGTTGCATTGGCACAAGAAAAAAATATCCCCGTGATCGAAGATTGTGCACAAGCACATGGTGCTATGCGCAATCAAAAACGTGCGGGTAGTTTTGGTGCGATTGCTTGTTTTAGTTTTTATCCTACTAAAAACTTAGGTGCTTTAGGAGATGGTGGCGCCGTCATTACTGCTGATGCAACCTTAGCAACACGCTTACAACAATTAAGACAATACGGATGGGAATCAAAATACCACGTTAAAATAGCAGGTGGACGGAACAGCCGACTGGATGAAATACAGGCCGCTATTCTGCG
>JBIIEG010000172.1:0-2773 GCA_044237955.1 Gammaproteobacteria bacterium | reverse complement strand
AAAATTACGACAAAGGCCGCTGATGGCTTTCTTTCAATCTTATCACAATCAAGAACATCACAACGCCTGCTAGCATCAAATAGAAACTTGGCGCTACAGGCTTACCCGTTGCGTGTATGAGATAGGTTGCCACAAAAGGTCCTGTGCCGCCAAATAAGGCATTCCCAATATTGAAAGGGACTGATACACCCGAACAGCGAATGTGGGTTGGTAATAACTCAATTAAGGTTGCAGGCAACGGTGCAAAAACAAAACAGGTTAGTAGAGCAAAACAAGCATGCGCCAACAACATAGTTATAAAGTCTGCCTGCTGCAATAATAAAAACAGCGGGTAGGAAAAAAGTATAAACCCTAAAATCCCAGCTAGCATGGTGGGTTTTCGTCCTATTTTATCCGACAGAAAACCAATCAATGGCAACAAGATAACCATCATCAACAGACTCACCGTATTAATGGTTAACGCCACGGAGAGTGGTATTTGTAGATAGAGTTTCATCCATGATGAAAGATAAACAAACAACAAATAAAATCCCATCGCGGGTAAAAAATTTAATCCCATCACAAGCAACATGGACAGAGGTGCCTCTTTTATCGCAGTAAATAATGGATTTTTAACCAATCGTTTCTCCGCTTTAGCTAATGTAAAATTCGGTGTTTCTGGCATCCGTAATCGCAAATAAAGCCCTGCAAAGCCTAATAAAATGCCTGCTAAAAAAGGAAGACGCCATCCCCATGCTAGCATAGCTTCTGCTGATAAAAGTTGATTGAGTAATGCACTCACACCTGAACCTACAAGCAGTCCCATAAAGGTACCGCACATCGCCCAGCCTCCATATAAACCACGTTTACCTACGGGTGCATGTTCAGTCATATAGACGAGTGAACCTGTAAATTCTCCGCCCATCGATAAGCCTTGCAACATACGGCAGACTGTTAATAGTACAGCTGCTGAGATACCTATTTGTGCGTAAGTTGGTAACAACCCCATTGCGGTTGTAGAAACCGCCATCAATATAACGGATACCAATAATGCTTTTTTGCGCCCTGCTTTATCAGCAAAATAACTGAATACAATAGCGCCAACTGGTCTGAAAAAAAGACCGACTGCGAATATAGCAAACGTGGCGAGCAGTGATAAAAAAGGATCGTGACTGGGGAAAAACAGCTGAGCGATCAGGGGCGAAAAATAACCGTATAAAGCAAAGTCGTAGGACTCCAACAAATTGCCTAGACTGCCAGGAATTATGATGTGTTTGGTGGGTTGATTATTCATTTTTATAGCCTATTAATAAGCGACCATTATGACACCTATTCCGTTTTAGTCTTGACTATTACGGAACAGGTGTCACAATAGTCGGATGGAACGCACCCTTCAATCTTACATTCAACAAGACCTCCCCAGCAAGATCATACTGATCACAGGCCCTCGGCAATGCGGTAAAACAACGCTTGCAAAACAGCTGTATGAGTCATATGAATATTTTAACTACGACTCAGTCAACAGTCGGCTTGTTTTAAAAGAACAAAGCTGGGATCGAGAAAAACGATTAATTATTTTCGATGAACTGCATAAAATGAATGGTTGGAAGCGTTGGTTAAAGGGAATCTATGATACAGAAGGTATTCCACCCGAAATATTGGTAACAGGCAGCGCGCGCCTGGATATACGTAAAAAATTGGGAGATTCTTTAGCAGGTCGTTATTTTCAGTTTCGCTTACATCCCCTCGATTTAAAAGAAGCTGCATTACATTGCGATAGTGATAGAGAAACAATATTTCAGCAATTATGGCAGTGCAGCGGTTTTCCGGAACCCTTTTTAAAAAACAATGTCACGTACTATAAACGTTGGCGGCAGAGTCACCTGGATGCCATTTTACGACAAGATTTAATTGATCTTTATACAGGCAGAGATATTCAGGCCATCGAGACATTGGTATTGCTATTAAGATCTCGCGTTGGCTCAACCGTGTCTTATGCAAATCTAGCTCGTGATATAGAACGTGACCCTAATACAATTAAACGCTGGCTGCAGTTACTCGAAAATCTTTATATCATTTTTCGCGTGACGCCCTATCACAAAAATATTGCACGCTCATTATTAAAAGAACCCAAATTTTATTTTTATGACCATGCTTATGTAGAAGAAGATGGTGCGCGACTTGAAAATTTAGTGGCTTGTGCATTGTTAAAAGAATTGCAATTCATAGAAGATACGAAAGGCCTGAAAACTTCATTACATTATGTACGCACAAAAGACGGGAAAGAGCTTGATTTTTTAATTTGTATTGAAGGAAAAATAACTTCTTTGCTGGAAATTAAGTGCTCAGACGCTACCCCTGCCAATAGTTTTCATCATTTCGCACAGTTTTTACCGCAGGCGAAAAAAATACAATTAGTGAAAGAATTAAAGCATAAAAAAACTTACCCAGATGGTTTGGAGATACGGCCACTTATTCCATGGTTAGCGAATCTAGATCTTGGAAAATGAGAGTGTTCATCAAACCGTGTCAGCTCATAGCTATTTGGTTCGGGGGGGAAGTGAATCATGCGGTGGTAAATCAGGGGAACCCTGATGCGTCACTTTTTCTATTTTTTTGTAACTCCCCAGGTGGTTTAGAAGTTGTAGCCGAACTTTGTCATTCCCGCGAAGGCGGGAACCTATCCATGTACCGCTCCGAAATGCTGGCTTGTATTCAAAGGCAAAAGAGAAAAATACTTAAATCTCTTATTTTTTAAATATTTCCTTCGCATCATTGCCACACTGGGATAGGT
>JBIIEG010000012.1:0-11486 GCA_044237955.1 Gammaproteobacteria bacterium | reverse complement strand
AACAACGTTTAATAACCTGGATCCCGTGGTTAAGTCGTCCACGGGATGACGGGCGTAGGGTGGATGGTTTACTCGCAACGACGAATGAGCAGCATCATCAAACATACAACCCCTGCTCACTGATATACGTCCGCACTCTTTCCGACACCAAACCCTCTACACTTTCCCCCGCCTTTAACCGAGCACGAATCTGGGTTCCTGAAACAAGCAGAGGATCCATGTGCTGAAAAAAAAGCAATCCATTCGGTGTTTCGTGTAGCAAATGTACTTCGTCGGTGCGTCTTTGATTGAAAAAAATATCGAGACGCTCATTGGACGTCAGCGCATACCCCGAACGATTAACAACAATCAGATGCGCCAATTCCGGTATACGCTCCCACGATTGCCACGAATCAAATTGCAAAAATTGATCGGCACTCATGATAAAACACAACACAGTATCCGGCATTTCTTCCCGCAATGAAGCAAGCGTCTCTACCGTATATGAAAAACCACCTCGCTTAATTTCTCGATCATCTACTTTAAGCCACGGATAATCTTCCGCTGCGATATTCGCCATCGCCAATCGTTGTGCTGCAGTTGCAACAGGTGGGGCGCGTAACAAAGGATTTGCCGCAGGAATCAAGCGAATTTCTTCTAATTGCAGGTAGGTATGAATAGCCTGCGCTAACTGTAAATGCCCATTATGAATGGGATCAAACGTGCCACCCAATAAGCCTATTGTTCGCATGTTTTTACGCCTGCCAAAGACAGCGCCAGCGTATCTAATTCATCCCATACATTCCCCATAGCGGCACCTTTAATCGCTTTATCAATATGCGCTGCTTTTTGTAAACACGCATAAACCTGCGTTAAAGAGAGCTTTTTTAGTGCGCGTTCGATTAAATTTTTTCTTTTTTCCATAAAAAAATTACCGCTGAATAATTGCGATAGGGCTTGTCCTTTTTCTATGGCTTGCAGCCATTGTGCCCATTGTCGCGCTTCTCGTGCTAACGCCCACAGCACTAAAATAGGCTCAACCGCCTCTTCTTTTAGGCCTTTTAATATGCGAATAATGGCAGATGGTTTTCCCTGCAGGAGCGCATCGCTTAAATTAAATACGTTATAACGTGAGCTGTTAGTGCTGGCTTCTTGAATGTGCTCTACCGTGAGTCGCCCTTTAGGATAGAGCAAACTTAACTTTTCTATTTCTTGTGCCGTCGCTAATAAATTGCCTTCCGTACGCAAAGCCAATAATTGCAAACCTTCCGCATCCGTTTCTAAGCCAACCGCTTGAAGACGTTGTTTGATCCAGGCAGGAAGTTGCGCGCTGGCTAAAGGCCAAACAGGCACGACTACGCCTGCTTTTTCCGCCGCTTTATACCACAGCGTTTTTTGCATCGCGGCATCTAATTTACCTGCGCGAATAATCAATAACTTATCAGGATGGGTGCGTTGCAAATAATCCACTAAGATTTTTTTACCCGCATCGCTGAACTTTCCGGATAAATGAAGTGCTATACATTGCTTGTTGCTGAAAAGAGAGGTGTTCTGACTTGCTTGCTGAAAAGATACCCAATCGAATCCAGCATCTACGGTGAAGCGAATATGCTCTTCAAAACCTGCCGTTTTTGCAGCTTTAGTAATGGCTTGTTCGGCTTCCTGTAACAATAAAATTTCCTCACCTGCGATGAGATACAGTGGTGCAAGACCACGCGCTAATTGCGCGACAAGTTGATCAAATTGTATTTTCATGGATGTGTAGAATTTTTACTTAAGGCATCATCTACTTGTTTAGAACGCAAGCGATTATATAACTGACTAATCAAATCTCGTTCCATTTCATATTTTAAAACATCGGTTTGATTGTTTGATTGGGGCAATTGATTGGGACTCAAGATTAAATTGCGATAAGTGCTGAGTGTTTCAGGCCCAATAAAAATTTTGCCATGTGCGTCCATCAAGGTATAGGTGACTTGATAATCCAGTGCGTAAGCACGGCTCTGGCTGCTAGGGCCAATGGTGGTGTTAGCATTGGTTTCATAAGGCTTAGATAATTGTAATATCACAGGCGCTGTTCGTGCATTATCTGTCAATGTTACACCTGAAGAATGCAGTGTTTGACGCAAGCCCGATTCAAAAGAACCATAAGGAGAATCTGTTTTGATATACAGCATGTGCAAAGGCTGCGCTAATTCATTTTGATTACGGACTTGAAAACCGCAGGCGTTGAGAACCAATACAGCTATTAAATATAAAAAATATTTTTTCATGTGGATATTTTTTCAGAAGTGAGATTTTTTGCATAGCCAATAAATTCTTCAGCTTAACGCCTATGCCCTGACAACCCCCCATTGCCCCTGTTCGTTCAGTTAATGGGTAAGAATGTGCGAAACAATTTTTTGGAACCCCGCGCCAGTACTGGGAAAGCAGGGCGGCGGGAATTTCTGGTTTCCCACCTTCGCGGGAATGAAAAAGTTATTGTAACTTAAAAAGCGCTTTTCCCGTCATCTCAGCTGGTTTTTCTATGCCCATCAAATCTAATACGGTAGGTGCAATATCATACAAAGCGCCTTCTTCGGTTGTGGCGATAGCAGGCCGACCTACATAAATAACAGGGACTAAATTAGTTGTATGTGCTGTATGTGGCTGATTCGTTTTGGGATCGAACATACATTCCGCATTACCATGATCGGAGGTGATTAACGCTTCACCGCCTATGGTTTTTAATACAGAAACAATACGTATTAAACAATGATCGATTGCTTCAATCGCACGTGTGGTTGCGTGTAAATCTCCTGTATGGCCTACCATATCAGGATTGGCAAAGTTACACACGATGAATGCATATTGCTCGCTTTGTATGGCTTCCAATAATTTATCGGTTAACGGATAAGCACTCATTTCAGGTTGCAAATCATAGGTCGCAACTTTCGGTGAAGGCACCAATATGCGATCTTCGCCGGGATAAGCGCTCTCCTCACCACCATTAAAGAAAAAAGTTACATGCGCATATTTTTCTGTTTCTGCAATACGTAATTGTTTGTATCCACTATTGGCAACGCACTCTCCAATATTGTTATGTATAGAAATGGGCAGAAAAGCGACTTCTGCTGTGATGTCCGCTGCATATTCTGTCAGCGTAACAAAATGCGAAAGCTTAGGTTTTACCTCACGTTGAAAGCTATCAAATGGGGTATCAGTCAGTGCGCGTGTTAATTGACGTGCACGATCCGATCTAAAATTCATAAACACAACAGCATCGCCATCCTTTATTTTTCCATTTTCATTTATGAGTGTAGGCAGAACAAACTCATCCGTTTCACCGCGTGCATAGGCTTGTTCTAAACCAAGCAATGCGTTCGATGCCTGAAATTCAGCTTTTTTTCCGGTGATTAAATCATAGGCACGCTGTGTGCGCTCCCAGCGTTTATCTCTATCCATTGCATAATAGCGACCGACGATAGATGCGATATGCCCACAGCCCAATGATTGAAATAATGCGTCTGTAGCAACGAGAGAATCTTTGGCAGATTTTGGCGGCGTATCGCGACCATCTAAAAACGCATGCAGATATATTTTTTTTAAACCTCGACTTGCTGCGAGTTTTATCATCGCCTGGATATGCAGCTCATGACTGTGAACACCACCTGCAGATAACAACCCTAAAATATGCAGTGCTTTGTCTTGTTGAATCGCATCATCTACCGCTTTGACTAACACAGCATTTTGATCAAACGCGCGTGATTGAATGGCGGAATCAATGCGCGTTAAATCTTGCAGCACTTGACGACCTGCGCCCATGTGTAAATGACCCACTTCAGAATTACCCATTTGCCCCTCCGGCAAACCCACGGTTAATCCTGATGCCACAGCCAATGTGTGTGGCGAGTTTTGACAAAGCTCATGCCAAAAAGGGGTGTTTGCTTCTTCGATAGCATTATATTCAGATTCTTTGCTGTAGCCCCAACCGTCTAAAATAATTAAAACAAGCGGGGAGTGAATAGGGGAATGGGCCATAGAAGTTCCTGAAGTGTAAAAATAGTGATTGTGAGCAGAGCGCCCGATAAAAATGATGGTTAACGCGGGCTGGTCTTTAGAAGTGCTTAGAGAATATGCCAAATTACAGTGTGATTTGGAAGTGGCAGCAATTCCCGCAGCCCTGTTTCCTCATTACTGGCGCGGGGTTTTAAAAAATTGTTTCGTACATTCGTACGCATTAACTCGACGAACAGGCTGAGCGCGAGTGCGAATTTATTTCGCGCGACGCGTTCAAAGGGGGAGGCAAGACCCGATGTGTTTTTCAGCGCGAATTGCTGTGGAAGTAGAAGGATAGCCCCTTATTTTCTGATAGAATACAATCCTATTTTTTTGTTATTTCCTCCTTGTTTATCACTCATGACAGTTCCCGATCATTACACACGCCAAAGCGCTTTAGATACCACGCAGTCTTTTATTGTCCAAGCACCTGCAGGTTCCGGTAAAACTGAATTATTAGTGCAACGTTTTTTAGCATTGTTAGCTAAAGCTGAGCATGCGCCTGAAGAAATCATTGCAATAACGTTTACACGCAAAGCAGCAGCTGAAATGCGACAGCGTATTTTAGAAGCGCTGGATAAAGCACAAGGCGCTCCACCGAGCGAATCGCATGCTAAAAAAACCTGGGAATTGGGATGTGCAGCTTTGCAGCGCGATAAGTTATTAAAATGGAATTTGCTGGAAAATCCTAATCGTTTGCGCGTACAAACAATCGATGCTTTATGTGCATCGATTGCGCATCAAGCACCTTTGTTATCAGGGCTCGGCGTATCTAACGAGCCACTCACAAGAGACGCCGATCAGTATTACCTCGCAGCGGCCCGTCGATTATTGGGCGCACTGGAAGAAGAATCTCCCTTGTCAGCGCATTTGGCGTGTCTGTTATTACATCTGGATAATCGCATTGAAACAGTAGAAGCATTGTTGATGCGTATGTTGGCGCGTCGTGATCAATGGTTGCCGCATTTAATTTTGCACGGAAAAAGTTTAAATGTTGGCGCATTTCGTGAAAAGCTAGAAGCAGGTTTGTCTCATGCCGTCGTCGACATATTGACGCATTGTGATCAGGCTTTGCCTGACATGTTGCGCGACGAATTGCTGATGTTGATGCGTTTTTCTGCGGAACATTTGCCTAACAGCAAACAAACAGGGGATATAAAAAATCTGCTCGAATTTCCTCAAGCGATACCAGCGCATCGTGAAATATGGCTTTTTTTGGCTCAGATTCTTTTAACAAAAGAGGGGACTTGGCGACGTAGGGTTGATAAATCCATTGGCTTTCCCGCTGAAGAGAAAGTGGTGAAGCAGCGCTTACAATTGCTCATCAATGGGTTGAATCAGAACGATAGATTGCGTCAACACTTGGCTGATTTAATGAATGCGCCACCTCTTATTTATACTGAATCACAATGGCAAATTATCGCCGCACTTTCTGAGTTGTTACCATTATTGGTTGCGGAATTAAAAGTGTTATTTAAAGAAAACAATGTCGCTGATTTCAGTGAAATTGCGATGGCGGCCAATGCGGCATTGGGTGATTTAGATGCCCCTACTGATCTCACCTTTATTTTAGATACACAGATTCGACATTTATTGATCGATGAGTTTCAAGATACCTCGATTGCACAATTTCATTTGCTCGAAAAATTAACAGCCGGATGGCAGCCGCATGATGGACGCAGTTTATTTTTGGTCGGTGATCCGATGCAGTCTATTTACCGGTTTCGTGAAGCAGAGGTGGGGTTATTTTTAAAAGCACAGCAGGAAGGTCTGGGTAGCATCAAATTGAATCCGTTGGTCTTGAGTGCTAATTTCCGCTCTACACCTGAATTGATTAAATGGATTAATGATCAATTTACCACTATTTTTCCAACAGAATCTGACATGAGTCTGGGCGCGATTCCCTTTTCGCCTTGTGAGGCCGTGAAATTATCAGATGATTCATCAGGTGTTTTTTTAGAGGTGAATTCATCAGGCAACGATGCGTCTTCAGTGGCAAAAATAATAGATATTATCAAGCAAGCGCAATCTGCCTCCACGCAAGAAACGATCGCGATTCTAGTTCGCTCTCGCGGACATTTAAAAGCGATTGTTCCTGAACTTAAAAAAGCGAATCTGCAATTCACAGCGGTAGAAATAGATCCATTGTATAAACAGAGCATCGTTCAGGATTTGCTGTCGCTTACCGGTGCGTTGTTACATGTGGGTGATCGTTTGAGTTGGCTGTCGGTACTTCGTGCACCCTGGTGTGGTTTGACGCTGCATGATCTATATGTCATCTCACAAAAACAGCCTAAAAAACCTTTATGGGAAGCATTATCTACATTTGCAGCAATCAAAGAACTCAGCGAAGACGGACAAAAACGTTTGGCAACAGTTGTGCCTGTTCTTAAAAAAAGTCTGACAGAGCGTGGTCGTTTATCGTTTAGAGCATGGATAGAAGAAACATGGCGCGCATTGAATGGTGCTGCGTGTGTTACTGATAACGCAGCATTAACGAATGCCGAGGCCTATTTTAAATTACTGGATGTGTTTGATCAGGCAGGCGAAATACCTGATAGGGAGAAATTGCAGCAAACCATTCAAACTGAATATGTATCACCGCCCTCGTCGGCTGAGTGTCGTTTACATGTGATGACGATTCATAAAGCCAAAGGGTTGGAGTTTGATACGGTGATTGTCCCTTGTTTGGAATTGAAAAATCGCAGCGATGATGATCAGTTATTGCTTTGGTTAGATCGACCTCGTGCACAAAATACCAATGATTTGATATTGGCGCCGATCAAAGCGAAACATCAAAAAAGTGATGCGATGTATGCTTGGGTAAGAGATATTGAAAAAACAAAGGCGCATCATGAGCTAACGCGTTTATTGTATGTCGCTGTGACGCGCGCGAAAAAAAAGCTCTATCTGATGAGCACTTTATATCCAGAACAAGGTATTTTTAAGAAACCAGAAACCGGAAGCTTTTTAGCGTTGCTATGGCATTCGTTTGAAAGTATCGTTGAAAAAAAATTACTAGATCAGCCTGTTTTAGCAGAGCCATCGATCACAACACCTGTTTTTTTAAAACGTTTGAAAACCAGGGAATATAAAAATGAAACAGTCGTTGAGGCACCGCCAGGTATCACGAACGATGCTGGTTTTAAATTAGAAGATCAAACTGCGCGGCATATAGGCACCATCATGCATCAAATATTGGAGCAAGTGAGTCGTGAGGGGTTGGCAGTATGGACAAAGCAAAGAATAGAGCAAGAAAAAACACGTTGGAAAATGTGGTTAGTGCAAATAGGTGTTCCGCAGCAAGCATTAACAACGAGCTTAATGAGGGTGTGTGTAGCCATTGAAAACACACTCAATGATCCGCGTGGACAGTGGATTTTAACAGCGCATACCGATCATCACAGTGAATATGCCTTAACTGCTGTGATTGATGGTGTGCCAATACATACAACGATGGATCGTACCTTTATAGATATAGATGTGCGTTGGATCATCGATTATAAAACTGGCCAGCCAGCGGATGATCAAGACAGAGAAAGTTTTTTAGAGGCAGCACAAACAACACACCGCGAACAGCTAGAAAAATACGCGGCGATTATGCGAAGATGCGAGGACAGGCCGATTCGTTTAGGCGTTTATTTTCCTAGCTTTGGGGGATGGTGTGAGTGGGCATTCCACCGCTAGCCGTCATCCCGTGGATGGTTTGACCACGGGATCCAGGTCATAAGCGTTATTCTCAAAATGATTTATACCGCTCGCCTTTCAAGACACTGGTTCTTATTGAGGCGCGGGTGTGATTACGGCCGTAGGGCGCGTGTTTGAGTCGCAACGACGAGGTAATAACGAGTATTTAGCCACCATGACACGACTAAGCATAACCATCATCACCAAAAACGAAGCCCCAAGAATAGAAGCCTGTCTTCGTTCTATCGCATGGGCTGATGAAATCATTGTGTTGGATGCTGGCAGTACGGATGACACAGTTGCTATTTGCAAAAAATATACCGATAAAGTGGTTGTGACGGATTGGCCAGGCTTTGGTCCACAAAAAAATCGCGCACTAGAAAAAGCAACGAGTGACTGGATACTTTCTATCGATGCAGATGAACAAGTCAGCGAAGGCTTACGTGATGAAGTCATGGCATTGATAAAATCTGATGCGTCATGTTCTGCTTATGCCATACCACGGTTATCGAGTTATCTTGGCAAAACATTGCGTTATGGTGATTGGAGAAATGACTATTGCGTGCGTTTGTTTAAGCGAGGCTGCGCGCAGTTCACGAATGATAGTGTTCATGAAAAACTACAAGTGCCAAGTGGCAAGATCGGCAAGCTAAAAAATCCACTTTATCACGCAACGTTTACCTCTTTGGAACAAGTGCTTGAAAAAGTAAATAGCTATTCTACGTTAGGTGCTGCAGCCAAATATAATAAAGGCCAGCGTGCAACTTTGTTAAAAGCAATAGGCCGCGGGTTATGGACTTTTTTCAGAGGCTATATTTTGAAGCGTGGATTTTTGGATGGACGAGAAGGATTTATGTTGGCAGTGTCGAACGCAGAGGGAACTTATTATCGCTATATTAAAATGATGTATTTGTCGTAACTATGATGAAACCCATTCCACAAACTCGTGTCATCGTTGGCTTATCCGGCGGTGTTGATTCTTCCGTTGCTGCGCTTTTGCTGAAAAAGCAAGGCTATCGCGTAGAAGGTGTTTTTATGCAGAACTGGGATGAAAATGGGCAGGATAATTTTTGTCCAGCAGATGTAGATCTAAAAGATGCAGAGCGTGTTTGTAAAAAATTAGATATTCCATTCCACACCATTTCTTTTGCCAAAGAATATTGGGAACGTGTTTTTCAATATTTCTTAGAAGAATATGCAGCAGGGCATACACCCAATCCTGATATTCTCTGCAACAAAGAAATCAAATTCAAAGCATTTTTAGATTATGCATTGGCACAAGGCGCAGATTATATTGCGACAGGCCACTACGTGCGTAGCGCTATAAAATCAGATAAATATCAATTATTAAAAGCCCATGATCTGAACAAAGATCAAAGCTATTTTTTATACACACTGCAATCTGAGCAGTTAGCGAAAAGTTTATTTCCCATTGGAGAATTCACAAAGCCCGCTGTGAGAAAAATCGCAGAAGCAGCCGGGTTTGAAAATCATGCAAAAAAAGACAGTACGGGCATTTGTTTTATCGGCGAACGACGCTTTAGTGATTTTCTAGGAGAATATTTGTTGGCACGTCCTGGTGATATTGAAACAACCGAAGGCAAAGTGATTGGCCGACATAATGGGTTGATGTTTTATACACTCGGCCAGCGTCAAGGTTTAGGAATTGGCGGACAAAAAGGAGGGGAGGCTGCGCCTTGGTATGTGATTGAAAAAGATACGACGCGCCAGGTATTGATTGTGGCGCAATCGCACGATCATCCTAAATTGCTGAGTAGTTCATTGCGATGTCGGCAATTGCATTGGGTAGCAGGTCATCCACCTGAAACGCCATTGTCATGTTCTGCTAAAACACGTTATCGACAAATGGATGCGGCATGTGTTGTTAATAAAATCAGTGCAGATGAATATGAGGTTGTTTTTGATGAGCCTCAATGGGCAGTGACACCTGGACAATCTGTTGTTTTTTATGACGGCATTATTTGCTTAGGAGGCGGAGTAATTATTTAGCTGTATGAAAGAAGTCTCTGCTTTTTAAGCGTTTTTCTCCTAACAATGCTGTGATCGCAATCCTGTTTAATCTTTTGGCAGCACGAAGATCATCCGCTTCGTGTAATGCGCCTTCATGTAGTGCCAGCAAACATTTGCCGCTAAAAATACCATCTGCACCGTCATACGCTTTGCATTGGCTGAGTCCTCGCCCCGGGATGAATTCATAAAAGCGTTCTGATTGAATCGCACGCCCATTGATCGTTTCTTTGTCCAACGCAAAACCATATCCCAATTCAGCCAGCAGCGTTTTTTCAAACAAGCGCAAGTGATATTCCTGTTGTGGGTGATTTTGCAGCGCGACCAATGTTTGCTGATAGGCACGAAAAATTTCCGGATAAGCATCAAAGCGCGGTAACAGTCGTACCAACAATTCATTCAGATAAATACCGCTGAATAAGGCATTGCCTGTGATGTTGAAAGGAACGCCGCTTAGTTCAGCTGCGCTTAGACTCATCAACTCAGTTTTGCCAGACCAGCTGACGAGTAATGGCGCGAAAGGGCGTAACAATCCTCTGAAGCGGGAACGCGCGCCTTTAGCTAGGAGGTTGATGCGTCCGTTGGGTTCTGTGAATACCTCCAACAGCATGCTGGTTTCATTCAAAGGACGGCTGTGTAGTATGAAGGCGGGTTTTAATATGGCGCGCATAGGGTGATGGTTCTACTGTGGTAGGGTGTACTGCACTACTACGTTGTCCTGCTAATTTTGACTGGTGTTTAGTCTCGTCTCTCACTTGAATGCAGGCATGACTCGTTCGATCTAAAAACTACATACCACCCAAAATTTAGGCTAACACTGTGACTACGCTGAGATTCTGTTTGCCTGACCATTGGGTTTTTGAATCAAAGTTATAGATGGCATGACATTGACTACTGCGCTTGTGCTCCAAAGACGATTTGTTGTAGAATCCGACCCCTTAACTTATTTATCACTATATATATTTTCGGAGTATATTCCATGGGCACTTTTAGCGCTAACGAAGCGACGATTACGGCAGACTGGTATGTTGTTGATGCTGCCAACAAGACTTTAGGTCGTTTAGCTACCGAGATCGCAAGCCGATTACGCGGCAAACACAAACCTATTTATACCCCCCATGCAGATACAGGGGACTACATTGTCGTTATCAATACAGAAAAATTGCGGGTAACAGGCAATAAAGCACACGACAAAATCTACTATCAATCTACCAGCCGTCCTGGCAGTTTAAAGGCAGTCCGGTTTGAAGACCTGATGGCCAAAAACCCCATTACTGTCCTAGAAAAAGCGGTAAAAGGCATGCTACCTAAAGGTCCTTTGGGCAGGCAGATGTTTAAAAAATTGAAAGCCTATGTGGGTGCTGAACATCCGCATGCTGCTCAAGCTCCTAAACCCCTAGAAATCAAAGAGGCATCCAAATGACAGTTACAGCTAAGACGGCTAAATCAGCAGATAAAACAGTGCAAAATTATGGCACAGGTCGACGAAAAACTGCATCCGCTCGCGTCTTTTTAAGGCGTGGTCGTGGAAAAATCTCTGTCAACAATCATTCGTTGGAAGAGTATTTTGGTCGCGAAACTTCTCGCATGATCGTAAGACAGCCTTTGGTGACGCTGGATATTCTCAGCACGTTTGACTTGCATGTCACAGTAAAAGGTGGCGGCCCCAGCGGTCAGGCGGGCGCTATCCGTCACGGTATTGCCCGCGCCTTGGTTGAATACGATGAAAAAGATGGTGGCGAAGGTACAGATGG
>JBIIEG010000147.1:0-3142 GCA_044237955.1 Gammaproteobacteria bacterium | reverse complement strand
CCTGTGGTTGCTTTAACGGCTTATACGGATGACAGCCTGAAAGAAACCTGTTTTAAGACAGGGATGGTCGGCTTTATAAAAAAACCACTGACAACAGAAAAGGCCGGTTATTTTTTAAAAAAATATTTGTTGGATGGAAATTGATGAGGGGCAGGTTGACCTATCACCTGGCTCATCAATCTGATACCTTTTCTGCCTCAAGTTTTGTAGAATGAGCGTCCCGAAAATCTCGTCTCAAATCTTATGCCAACCTCAACGCTAGAGTCTCTTATCGCCAGTTCTTGTTTGTCCGGTGGTAATGCTAATTATTTAGAAGATATCTATGAGCAGTTCCTGAAAGATCCCAACTCCGTAGAGCCCCAATGGCAGGATTATTTTCAACAGCTGCCACGCGTCAATGGGCATTCTGAGTTTGATATATCCCACGCCGACATTCGTGAGCAATTTGCACAACTTGCCCAACAAACACAAAAAGCAGTTGTCTCGACCGATGTACAACACGAACGTCAACAGGCAGCCATTAACACATTAGTGCAAGCCTATAAAACCTACGGACATTTAGCAGCAAACACTAATCCGCTTCACCCAGAATTACCCGCTTCACCTACCGAATTACGTTTAGAGAATTATCCCGTACTCGCCTCTGCCAAAAGTACTTTATTTCAGTTTGAAGACAAAAGTTTAACTTTGCAGGAAATCCTCACGCATTTACAAACCACCTACTGCGGCACTATTGGTTCAGAATTCATGTATATCCGCAGCGAAAAAGAACGCGCATGGATATCTAAACGACTTGAGAAAATTGCAACCACATCGCTTGATGTGAATGAAAAAAAAGCCATCCTAGAACAACTCACCGCGGCTGATGGTTTAGAAAAATACCTGGCAAATAAATACGTCGGTCAAAAACGCTTCTCACTAGAAGGAGGCGATGGCTTTATTCCATTGGTTCACGCACTCAACCAACAAGCATCTAAACTTGGTGTTAAAGAAGTTGTGATCGGTATGGCACATCGCGGTCGCTTGAGCACCTTAATCAATATTTTTGGCAAACCACCCGCAGCTTTATTTGCGGAATTTGAAGGACGAAAAGACTACGGGCTCACCTCAGGCGATGTGAAATACCACATGGGTTATGCATCCGATATCGACACACCCCATGGCACATTACATTTATCATTAGCGTTTAATCCCTCACATCTAGAAGTGATATCTCCTGTGATGATGGGTTCAGTGCGCGCACGTCAACAACGATGTGCACCACAACAGGAACAAGAAATATTAGCGCTGATTGTACATGGAGATGCTTCTTTTGCAGGCCAAGGCGTGATTATGGAAACCTTGCAAATGTCGCAAACACGCGCCTATAAAATTGGCGGTGCAGTACATGTGGTGATTAACAATCAAGTCGGTTTTACCACCAGCAACCCCAAAGATGCGCGTTCCAGTCATTATTGCACCGATGTTGCCAAAATGATTGAAGCACCTGTGTTTCATGTGAATGGTGATGACCCCGAAGCCCTCGTCAAAATAGCCCGTTTAGCCGCAGATTATCGTGCAGAATTCCACAAAGATATCGTGATTGATTTAGTCTGCTATCGCCGATTAGGACACAATGAAGCAGACGAACCATCCGCCACACAACCGATGATGTACCAATTCATCCGCCAACATCCTTTGCCACGCGAGGTGTATGCAAATCAGTTGGTTCAGGAAAAAATTATTACCCAAGCAGATGCAGATGCAAAAGTAGCAGCTTATCGCGATACATTAGATGCAAAAGAATCGCCTGTTAAAACACATTTTAATGGCTTAACGCATCACTACGCATCTAACTGGAAACCTTATTTAGACCAGGAATGGACTGCAAAATCAGACACGAGCCTCTCGCGAAAAAAACTCACAGCGCTCGCTAAAAAATTAGAAGTACTGCCATCAGATTTTGAAGTACAACGACAAGTTGCGCATGTTCTTGCAGCAAGAACACAAATGCTGTCAGGAGAATTACCGCTCGATTGGGGTTGCGCTGAAATTTTAGCGTATGCCAGTTTGTTAGATGAAGGATATGCCGTGCGTATGTCAGGACAAGATTGCAGACGCGGCACTTTTTCCCATCGTCATGCAGTATTGCACGATCAAAAAACAGGTGAAACCTACACACCGCTATCACATGTAGGAGAAAAACAAGCGCCTTTTTATATCTACGACTCACTGCTATCTGAAATGGGCGTGATGGGATTTGAATATGGTTACGCCAGCACCGATCCTGAAACCTTAGTTTTATGGGAAGCGCAATACGGTGATTTTGCCAATGGCGCACAGATGATCATTGATCAATTTATCAGCTCCGCTTGGCAAAAATGGGGCACGTTATCAGGATTAACGCTCCTATTGCCGCACGGTTATGAAGGCGCAGGACCAGAACATACCTCTGCACGTTTAGAGCGATTCTTACAGCTCGCAGCCCAGGAAAATATCCAAGTCTGCATGCCAACAACCCCAGCGCAAATATTCCATCTATTGCGCCGCCAGGTATTAAGACCCTATCGCACACCGCTGATTGTCATGACACCCAAGAGTTTATTACGCAGCAAGTTGGCGGTATCAACACTAGACCAATTAAGCGAAGGGCAATTTCAATTAGTCATCCCTGAAATAGATGAGATACCTCCCGCCAAAGTTACACGCATTGTGATATGTGGCGGTAAAGTCTATTACGATCTATTAACACAGCGTCGTGAAAAAAAGGCCAATCACATCGCTATTTTACGCGTAGAACAGCTTTATCCCTTCCCTCATGACGCCTTGCAAAAAGAATTGAAACAGTATAAAAACGCCAAAGATATTGTATGGTGTCAGGAAGAGCCAGAAAACCAAGGCGCATGGCATACCACGCGTCATCGCTTAGAAGCCTGTTTGACCCAAGACCAGCTATTGCACTATGCAGGCCGCACTGCTGCAGCCTCACCCGCTGCAGGCTATATGAAGCTGCATGAAAGACAACAGGCTGAGTTGGTGGCGCAGGCGTTAGGCTTCTAGCGCTAGCGCATCACCCCCCGGTAGCGAGCCCCTGCTAGCCTGCCTCTGCTAGCCCGCCTCTGCTAGCCCGCCTCTGCTAGCCTGCCTCCTGCTAGCCTGCCTC
>JBIIEG010000146.1:0-3148 GCA_044237955.1 Gammaproteobacteria bacterium | reverse complement strand
TACAAGGCTGCTACGATGAACTGCAAGCCCTTCTCGATCATATCGCATTCAATCCTGCTCAAGATCAGCTTTGGTTTGCTGGTGATTTAGTCAATCGCGGTCATCAATCTTTGCAAGTACTGCGCTTCATACGCGATCTTCCCAATGCAGTTGTGGTGCTGGGTAATCACGATATTTATCTTCTCTCATTGGCGAATGGTCACCCTTTTAAAGATCATACGGTGCAGGATGTGCTAACTGCGCCTGATTGTCAGGAGTTGATTGATTGGTTGCGTCGACAACCCCTATTACATTATGACCCACGTTTAAACTATGTGATGACACATGCAGGCGTGTTACCACAATGGTCATTAATACAAGCGCAACACTATGCGCGGGAAGTAGAAGCTGTATTACAAAGCGATGATTATGCGCAGCATTTAGATGATCTGTATGGCGATCAACCGGACCAATGGCAAGAAAATTTAAGCGGCTATGATCGATTACGTTTTATCGTCAATGCTTTTACCCGCATGCGATTTTGCACACGCGATGGTCAGTTGAATTTTAGTTGTACGGGAAAAATTAGCTCAGCGCCTAAAGACATGCTCGCATGGTTTCAAGTGCCCCATCGGGCGATCGGCGATACGCCTATCGTGTTTGGTCACTGGGCTGCTTTAGAAGGAAAAACACAGGCGCCTGGTGTTTTTGGGTTGGATACGGGTTGTGTCTGGGGTGGATCTTTGACCGCAATGCGATTGGAGGATGGAGAACAGTTCTCAGTCAATTGCTGTAAGTTGTAAGAAACCGTAGATTGATTACCAGCAATTCCCGCTCAAAAACACATAACGCGTCGCCTGGACAGCTCCTCGCCCGCACAGGAGGTCAATCTCTACGCCCGCCTCTCAAAATCCGCCATAAAATCAATCAACACATCAACACCCGATTCTGGCATCGCATTATAAAGACTCGCGCGCATACCGCCGACAAAACTGTGTCCTTTTAAACCCACCAAACCTGCTTCCGTAGATTCCTGCAAAAACCGTTCATTCAATGTTTCATCCGCCAGTTTAAAAACGACATTCATGCGGGAGCGATATTGAGGATCAACCATATTTTGATAGAAGTGGCTGCGATCAATCAGGGCATATAATTTTTTGGCTTTACGTGTATTGATTTTTTCAATCGCAGGAATACCGCCTTGTCGTTTTAACCATTGAAATACGAGGGAGGTGACATACCAGGCAAACGTCGGTGGTGTGTTGTACAACGAATTAGCTTTAGCATGTGCGGTGTAATTAAACATAGTCGGCGTAATGGGTAGCGCTTGATCTAATAAATCTTCACGCACAATCACCAGCGTGATACCTGCAGGCCCCGCATTTTTTTGTGCCGCCGCATAAATTAAACCATAGGCTGCCACATCAATTGGGCGCGATAAAATATTAGAAGACATATCAGAAACCAATGGCGCATGTTGTATGTCTGGTCTAGCGGGAAACTCAACACCATTGACTGTTTCATTATCGACATAATGAAAATAAGCGGCATCTGACTGACACTGCCAGCTGGATTGAGGAGGAATTGTGCGGTAATTATCGGCAGCACTGCTTGCAACAATATTTACCTCTGCATAACGCGCTGCTTCTTTTGCTGCCATATTAGACCAAATACCTATATCTAAATAATCAGCCGTTTTCTTTCCGCATAATAAATTAAGCGGCACCATCGCGAACTGGCTGCGCCCACCACCTTGTAAAAATAAAACTTTATAGTTGGAAGGGATATTTAATAGTTCACGGAAATCCTGTTCAGATGTTTGTACCAGTTGCTTAAATTGAGGAGAGTGATGGCTGATTTCCATCACAGACAATCCAAGCCCTTGCCAATCCAACAACTCTGCTTGCACCTGTTGCAACACTTCTTCAGGCAATGTCGCAGGACCTGGACTGAAATTATAAACGCGTGTCATAAGTAATTTTCCTATTTTAAGTATGCAAATAACGATTCGCTTTTTGCTTAATGTGATGAAAAATACGCATAAAGATCACATTCAACACCAAATAAATAGCAGCAGCCAAACATAAAAAAGGCAGTGCTTGATAGTTTTCTGAAATAATTTGATTTGTCATACCCATCAAATCTAAAAGTGTAATGGTGCTCGCCAATGAAGTGCTTTTTAACATGATGACGACTTCATTAGAGTAGGCTGGCAAAATAATACGCATCACTCTGGGAAAAATAATATGCCGAAACATGATGATGCGCGACATACCTAATGCCTCACACGCTAGCACCTCACCCGGCGGTACAGAATCGACAGCACCTTTGAATAACACTGCTGTATAAGCGCTATTATTTAATGCCAAAGCAATGACAGCACAAAAAAATGGTTGTTTTAAAACAAACCAAAGTGGTGAGTCTCGCAGCCAATCAAACTGACTTAAACCAAAATAAATGAGAAAAAACTGTACTAGCAGAGGCGTGCCGCGGATAAAAAAGACAAATGCTGATGCGGGCATTTTCAAATAACTATTTTTTGAAATAAGACAGAAAGTCAATAACCACGCTAAAAACCCACCCAGGATCAAAGCGAAAAACATCAATAATAAGGTAATAACAAGACCATTACTCAGTTGAAAAAAATAGGACAAAAAATGATCGAGCATGGTTTATACAGCCAGGTGTCTATTTGCTTTTTGAGCCGCTTGATGTAATACAAGCTGAGAGATGGATGTTATTAATAAATAAAACAGCGATGCTAATAAATAAAAAGTAAAAGGTCGGTGTGTCGTGCTGGCGGCCACTTGTGCGCTATTCATCAGATCATGCAAACCAATCAATGAAACTAACGCGGTATCTTTCAACAGAACTAACCATAAATTACCTAACCCCGGCAAAGCATGTCGACACATTTGTGGCAGTTGTATGTGAAAAAATAATTGCTCGCGGTTTAATCCCAGCGCCCTGCCCGCTTCTAATTGTCCTTTAGGAATCGCTAAAAGCGCGCCGTGAAACACTTGAGAAGCATATGCACCAAACAAGAGCGCTAACGCCAACACACCTGCCACGAAAGGAGAAAGGTTGACGTAATGCCCCAACAGTTTGCTAAATAATAAAGTGCCGCCAAAATAAACCAAAAAAATAACAACCAGTTCAGGTAACCCGC
>JBIIEG010000011.1:0-11626 GCA_044237955.1 Gammaproteobacteria bacterium | reverse complement strand
TGTGTTAAGCGGACGCTTGGTTTCTACCCCGCAAGAAATAGTGCCGGGCTTTAATTTTTCTGTACCCAAAACAATCGACGGTGTAGATGATCAATTGTTGCACCCACGACGTAATTGGAAAAATACGGCAGCCTATGACGATCAAGCAAAAATACTCATCGCACAGTTTGTAGAAAACTTCAAAAAGTTTGATGCGCCTGAAGCAATAGAAGCCGCAGGGCCTGTGTTAGCAACAGCGATGGCTTAAGCAGTCAACAGGCAGGAAAACTCTCCGTTAGGTGTCATCTCCTGGATGTTCAACAAGATGACGACCTAACGGGGGGAAGTCATGTTATGAATTTTTGTCGTGTACAGCAGCACTCAACATCCCAATGAACAACCCCCACGCCGAATACCTACAACTCGCACTCACCTTCGCACTCAAAGGAAAAGGTGCTTGTGCGCCTAATCCTGCTGTGGGCGTCGTCATTGTGAAGAACAATCAAGTTATCGCGACGGGTTATCACCAAGTAGCAGGTGAAGCACATGCGGAAGCTGTCGCTTTACAACAACTACCCTTTGAAGCATCTCTTGGCGCTACGGCATATATCACGCTAGAGCCTTGCTGCCATCAAGGCAAAACACCACCTTGCACACAACTGCTGATCGATCGGGGCATTAAAACGGTCTACTACGGATTTCAAGACCCTAATCCACTGGTATTAGGGCAAGGAGAGAAACAATTACGTGCCGCTAACATTGATTGCACTCACCTCTCATTACCCGAAATCGATGCCTTTTATCAGAGCTATCAGTATTGGATAAAAACACAGCTTCCCTATGTCACCGCCAAACTTGCCATGAGTTTAGATGGCAAAATTGCAGGCCCACAGGGTGAACGTAGCGCAATCACAGGCAGTACAGCGCAAGCATTTACACATGAATACAGGCGACAATCTGATGCGATATTGACGACGGTGAGATCCGTCATCAACGATGATCCACAACTGAATATCCGCGAGGGAGATGTGCAAACTGCGCGAAAAACAGTTTATGTGTTAGATAAACATTTAGATTTTCCGCTAGGTGCAAAATTATTTCAGACTGCTGAAAAAATTATTTTATTTCATCAGCGCAGCGCAGATGAAAAACGTCGCTTACAACTGGTATCAAACGGTGTCCAATGTGTGCCGATGGATATGCAAAACAATCAAATTGATACTGCTGCCGTATTGACCTATATTGGCGAGGCAGGCGTGCATGATTTATTGCTAGAAGCAGGTGGCATCTGTTTTGAATCATTTATGCTGAAAAAACACGTGCAACGTGCGTTTGTGTATGTTGCCTTAAAATGGTTAGGCCCCGAAGCACAATCCGCTTTTGATCACGTTACATCTATTTTCAATCAAGCCCGAGATTTGAAGTGGCACATATTGGGACAAGATGTGGTGTGCGAGTTTTGCCCTTAGAGCCTGTTCCAATACTGCGTTCCGGATTATTCGCGCGCCTTGTCTTGAAACAAAATACGGATTTCTAGAGGCGCCCTGCATCTTTAAGTTGAATGAGTATAAACAACCCAACAGACCCACATACCCCATGCCAAAACGAACTGATATAAAATCCATTCTCATCTTAGGCGCAGGACCTATCGTTATCGGCCAGGCGTGCGAATTTGACTACTCTGGCGCACAAGCCTGCAAAGCCCTGCGCGAAGAAGGTTACCGCGTGATTCTCGTGAACTCCAATCCCGCCACCATCATGACCGACCCCCAAATGGCCGATGCGATTTACATCGAACCCTTGCACTGGGAGGTCGTCGCTAAAATCATCGAAACCGAGCGACCCGATGTATTATTGCCCACTATGGGCGGACAGACGGCCTTAAATACGGGGCTAGATTTAGTTCGAGAAGGCATACTTGAAAAATTTGGTGTACAGATGATCGGCGCTTCTCGTGAAGCCATCGATAAAGCCGAAGACCGATCGCTATTCCGCGATGCCATGCTGAAAATTGGTTTGGATATGCCGCGTTCAGGATTGGCACACACCATGGAAGAAGCATTAAGTGTTTTAGATGAACTTGGTTTTCCAGTCGTTATTCGCCCTTCATTTACGATGGGTGGTACCGGCGGTGGTATCGCTTATAACCGCGAAGAATTCGAAGAAATTTGCGAACGTGGTTTAGATTTATCACCCACCAGTGAGCTATTGATTGATGAAGCGATTTTAGGTTGGAAAGAATATGAAATGGAAGTGGTGCGCGATTCAAAAGACAACTGCATCATCGTGTGCTCCATTGAAAATTTTGATGCAATGGGTATACACACTGGTGACTCTATTACCGTAGCACCCGCACAAACCTTAACCGATAAGGAATACCAAATTATGCGCAACGCAGCCATTGCTGTGCTGCGTGAAATTGGTGTGGATACCGGTGGCTCTAACGTACAGTTTGCGATCAACCCTAAAAATGGACGCATGGTCGTGATTGAAATGAATCCACGCGTGTCTCGCTCTTCTGCTTTAGCTTCTAAAGCAACCGGGTTCCCCATTGCCAAAATAGCCGCCAAATTAGCAGTTGGTTATACATTAGATGAATTAAAAAACGATATCACCGATGGTCAAACACCGGCTTCGTTCGAACCGAGCATTGATTACGTCGTCACTAAAATTCCACGATTTAATTTTGAGAAATTTCCCACCACTGATTCACGTCTCACCACACAAATGAAATCTGTCGGTGAAGTAATGGCCATGGGTCGTACGTTTCAAGAATCACTGCAAAAAGCATTGCGGGGTTTAGAAGTAGGGGTTGATGGTTTAGATCCGATTGTAGATTTGCAACATGGCGATACACCGAATATTTTACGTCGTGAATTACGTACAGCAGGCTGGAACAGAATCTGGTACATCGCCGATGCGTTCAGAGCGGGGATGACTTTAGCCGAGATACAAAAATTAACGAACATCGATCCTTGGTTTTTATCCCAACTCGCAGAATTAGTCGCACTAGAAGCAGAAGTGATGCAAAGCAATTTAGCTGAGATCGATACGCTTTATATGCGACAGCTGAAGCGCAAAGGCTTTTCTGATCGGCGTTTAGCGAAGTTATTAGGCGTGAGTGAGCAAGTATTACGAAAGCATCGCCATGATCTGGGTGTGCGACCTGTTTACAAACGCGTCGATACCTGCGCTGCAGAATTTTCGACAAATACCGCCTATTTATATTCTACCTATGAAGAAGAATGTGAAGCTGCACCCACAACACGTGAAAAAATCATGGTGTTGGGCGGTGGACCCAATCGTATTGGACAAGGCATTGAATTTGATTATTGCTGTGTACACGCAGCGATGGCCATTCGTGAATTAGGCTATGAAACAATCATGGTGAACTGTAATCCTGAAACCGTGTCCACTGATTACGATATGTCTGATCGTTTATATTTCGAGCCGTTGACCTTAGAAGACGTCTTGGAAATTGTGCATCTGGAAAAACCCAAAGGCGTGATTGTGCAATATGGGGGTCAAACACCCTTAAAACTCGCACGTGCATTAGAAGCTGCAGGCGTGCCTATTTTAGGCACCTCGCCGGATGCTATCGATCGCGCGGAAGATCGCGAGCGATTCCAGCAAATGCTCCATAAATTAGATATTAAGCAACCACCCAACGGCACTGTGCGTAGTATGGAAGAAGGCATTCGTTTAGCGAATGTATTTGCTTATCCACTGGTTGTTCGTCCTTCTTATGTCTTAGGTGGACGCGCAATGGCGATTATTTATAACGAAAAAGAATTGTGCAATTACATGAAACGATCGGAGCATATTTCTTTTGAAGCTCCTTTATTACTCGATCATTTTTTAGATAACGCGATTGAAGTAGATATGGATGTGGTATGTGATGGCAAAGAAGTATTGATTGGCGGCATCATGGAACATATCGAACAAGCAGGCATTCACTCTGGAGACTCTGCCTGTTCTTTGCCTTCATATAGTCTGAGTGAACCTTTGCAAAATCGTTTACGCGAATCTATGCGAGCGATGGCCTTAGAGTTAGGGGTAGTAGGACTGATGAACGCGCAATTTGCGATTCAAGGTGATGAAGTTTATGTATTAGAGGTCAATCCACGTGCTTCACGTACTGTACCCTTTGTTGCCAAAGCCACCGGCGTACCACTGGCTAAAATTGCAGCGCGTTGTATGGTAGGTATCTCACTGAAAGAGCAAGGTTCTTTGAAAGAAGCAAAACCAGCTTATTATACGGTTAAAATGCCTGTTTTCCCTTTTGCCAAGTTTCCCGGTGTAGATCCTATTTTAGGTCCTGAAATGCGATCAACAGGAGAGGTGATGGGTGTGGGAGAAAGTTTTGGTGCCGCATTTGCTAAAGCATTATTAGGGGCAGGGCAGAGTGTTCCGCGTGAAGGGCGTGCTTTTTTAAGTGTACGCGAATCAGATAAAACGCAATTGATTCAAATTGCAAAAGATTTAGTGGGATTGGGATTTTCAATTATTGCCACGCAGGGTACCGCAAAAACATTACAAGAATCGGGTGTCCCTTGTGAAGCAGTGAATAAAGTCACAGAAGGACGACCGCATATCGTTGATAAAATTAAAAACGATGAAGTTGATTTTATTTTAAATACCACAGAAGGCGAGCAAGCGATTGCAGATTCATTCACAATCAGGCGCAGTGCTGTGCAGCATAAAGTGGCTTATACAACGACAATCGCAGCAGGAAAAGCGATTTGTTTAGCGTTACGTTATGAAACACGCGACCAGGTAATGCGGTTGCAAGATTTACATGCTGTTGCGAGCGTTTCTTGAAGAAACCACTCCCACCTCGTCATTGCGAGGAGCGTTTTTTGCGACGAAGCAAACCAGAAAAAACCCAAATAAATTTTTACGAATAGATTACTTAATATTTTTTCCTGGGTTGCTTCGAAAATCACTCGCAATGACGAGTTTTTTACCATTCACCACAGTATGTCAAGATTCGAGGAGAGTACTATGCAAAAAATACCAATGACGGTGCAAGGCGAAGAACACTTAAAAACAGAACTCGAGCGGCTTGAAAAAATAGAACGTGGAAAAATTATTCAAGCCATTGCAGAAGCCCGTGCGCATGGTGATCTCAAAGAAAACGCCGAATACCACGCAGCTAAAGAACAACAAGGATTTATAGAAGCACGTATTCGAGATATCAAACATAAGTTATCTCACGCCCATGTCGTTGATCTCTCACAAATGACGAACAATGGTTTGGTTGTTTTTGGTGTGACGGTCACGCTATACAACATAGACACTGAAGAACAAGTGCAATACAAAATTGTCGGTGAAGACGAAGCGGATATCAAACAGAAAAAAATATCCATTGTGTCTCCCGTTGCACGCGCTTTGATTGGTAAAGCGATAGGTGATGAAGTAGAAGTGCAAACCCCATCAGGGATCATTGTTTTTGAAATTATGAAAGTTGATTATGTCTAATGTTAACGAAGAGAGTTTTATATACCGCTCGCCTTTCAAGACACTGGTTTCTGTTAAGGCATTGTCCCGCAAAAAAGTGCGGGATGTGTTTGAGTGGCAAGCGGTATAACCTGTTGAATCTAATGGGGAAACAAGACGTTTCCCCCTTAAAAAACCCCCTGGTTTTGTATTCGAACTTGAAGATACAAAACCAGTATCTTCAAGTTGAATGGGTATAGAACGCAAAACCCAGTTGCTCGCTGATTCGTAACCATGTTGTTGCCAGTACACCACCCACCTAAAAAATGGTGGGAAATATTAGCAAAGACCCTCCCACCCTCGCAAAGACGAGATAGCTGGTCTTTAGAAGACCCACATGACTTTAACCCTACTTCTCACGACTGTTTCATTCTATTTCATTGCAGCAGGTATGCAGTATCTTGCACTTACCGATCGCCTGCGACACTTGGTACCCATATACCTGGCCAGTCTTATCGCCATTAGCTTACATGCGATATGTCTCTACCATGCCATTGATTTACCCAGCGGTCAGGATATCAGCTTTTTAAACATGCTCTCTTTTCTTATCTGGCTAATGGCAGTTATTTTATTTATTGCAAAATCCCCTCGTAGTTTATTGATTTTAATTTTTCCCCTGGCTGCGATATCTGTTTTGCTCCCACTATTTTTTCATGTGCATCCGATGGTACGTCCTATGTCAGGGCATCCGGGACAATGGGTGCATGTTTGGCTGTCTGCCATCACCTTCAGTATTATTTGTATAGCAGCATTTCAAGCGATCTTGCTCTATCTACAAGACATATTATTACATCGTCATTATTTACCTGGCTTAGTTAGAAAAATGCCCGCATTAGAAAGCATGGAGCGTTTTTTATTTCAAATGATTGTGGCAGGCTTTATTTTGCTGACGTTGATCTGTATGAGCAGCGCCTATTTTTTCTCAGATATTTTTCAACCACCATTATTAAAAAAGACGCTCATCGCTTTCATCGTCTGGATTATTTTATTTGTGCTGCTGTTGGGTAGATATTTATTTGGCTGGCGCGGCAGAAAAGCGGTGGGTTATACCTTGGCAGGTTTTGTTTTGTTGATTTTGATTTATTTCGGCAGTGCGTTGTTTATTCACTAATAAGGAAATAAGATGAATGAATCCTATCTACTGATTATCATTTTAGTCGTTTTGATGTTTGTTTCTGCCTTTTTTTCAGCAACAGAAACCGCCATGATGGCTATTAACCATTATCGTTTACGTCATCTGGTACGCAAAAATAATCGCGCAGCCAAACGCGTCAGTCGTTTATTAGAGCGCCCGGATCGCGTGTTAGGCATAGTATTAATTGGTAATACTTTTGCTAACATATTGGCTTCTGCAGTCGCGACAGTGCTTGCAATTGAATGGTATGGCAATGAAGGGATAGTGCCCGCTACTTTTTTATTAGCGCTCGTCATTTTGATTTTTTCTGAAATCGTCCCCAAAACATTAGCAGCCATCCATCCAGAGCGTTTAGCTTTTCCAGCATCGCCTATATTGCTTTTTTTATTAAAAGTTTTTTATCCCCTTATCTGGTGTGTCAACGCGATTTCTAATGGGTTTTTACGATTATTCAATATACGCACAGATGGCGTACGTTCAGATGATTTGACGAATGAAGAGGTGAGAACCTTAGTGCATGAGACAACCGCACAACTCCCGGGCGCCTATAAACACATGATGCTCGGTGTTTTAGATTTGGGCGCTATGACAGTGGATGATATTAAAGTACCCAGAAACGATATTGTGGGCATTGATATAGAAGACGATTGGTCAGCTATTTTAAAAAAGCTATCTCTGAGTGAACACACACGATTACCCGTTTACAGAGAAAATATTGATCAAGTGATCGGTATGCTACACGCACGCAAAGTATTGAACTTGATCTGTCAAAAAGAGTTAGATAAAAATACTTTGCTTAAATTTATGGAAGAAGCTTATTTTATTCCCCAAGGTGCTTCTTTAAATATACAACTGCTCAATTTCAGAGAAGAAAAAAAACGAATCGGCTTAATCGTGGATGAATATGGCGATATACAAGGATTATTGACCCTGGAAGATATTTTAGAAGAAATTGTCGGTGAATTTACAACGAATTTAATTCCTGCTTACAAAAGCATTAAACGTCAGAAAGATGGTAGCTATTTGCTGAACGGCGCTATTAGTATTCGCGAATTGAACCGTAGATTACATTTAGATTTTTCTATCAAAGGTCCCAAAACATTAAGTGGATTGATTGTAGAATATTTAGAAACCATTCCTGAATCCAATGTTTGTTTGAAATTAAATAACTATCCGATAGAAGTGATCGAGATAGAAGAAAAAATGTTAAAAACAATTAGAATCTGGCCTGATAAACGAGGGAGCTGAAAAGTATGACATCATGGGTATTTGTAGGTTCACAAACGCGTTGGAAAGAAAAACCAGGCAAGGGGATTTATAGCTGCTGTTTCGACAAAACAAACGCTGCATTAACCATTGCCAATCTATTTTTAGATATTGAAAACCCGACTTTTTTAGCGGTTTTTAAAAATTATTTATATGCGGTGATTGAGGTAGATGATTGGGAAGGAAAAAGTGCAGGTGCGATTGCTGCATTTTCTATGGATGCTGCAACAGGCAAGCTGACCCTATTAAACCGTCGTTCTACAAAGGGCGCGCATCCTTGTTATATTGGTATAGATAAAACAGGGCGTGCACTTTTTGTATCGAATTACACGGGCGGTAGTGTGGCTGTATTTTCCATTGAATCAGATGGGAGTTTGGGTGAATGCAGTCAGTTGATTACTTATCAAGGCGCGAGTGTTCATCCCAATCAAACTTCATCGCATGCGCATTCAGCGATTGTGTCGCCAGATAATCGTTATGTGTTTGTGCAAGATTTAGGCACAGATATCATTCAAACTTATCGTTTGTCCCTCCAAAACAATCACCCACAACTCATTGAAAAACAACCTGCTATTCATTTAGAACCCGGTGCAGGCCCCCGACATTTTATTTTTCATCCCATACAACCCACAGCTTATTTGATGAATGAATTAAATAGCACGGTGGCGGTATTTGATTATGAGCCGGCAGAAGGGCGCTTAACACAAAAACAAATTATCTCCAGTTTGCCTGATGATTTCTCGGGTGAAAACAGCGCCGCGGATATTCATATCACACACAACGGACGTTTTTTATACGCCAGTAATCGAGGGCACGATAGCTTAGCCATTTTTTGTGTAGATGAAAAAACAGGAGAGCTCACAACATTAGGACATCACTCAACTTTAGGCAAACATCCGCGTCATTTTGTAATAAGCCCAGATGACCGTTTTTTATTATGTGCCAATCGAAGTTCCGACAATATTGTGAGTTTTTATATAGATGCAGCAACAGGGTTACTTACATCCATAGACCAAAATCAGGATTGTCATAAACCCGTTTGTGTGGTTTTTGCTGCATGAACACACAGACGATGACGGCTTCATATTCTCGCGGTTTTACTTTAGTAGAACTACTCTCCGTCCTCGCAATATTCGGTATTTTATTAGTCATCGCTATTCCTTCAGGACAGCATTTTCTCATACAAAATCGCACGACAGCGCACATCAACACACTAACCATGGCATTACACTATGCCCGCAACGAATCTGTTTCACGCAACGAACGGTTAACGTTTTGCAAAAGCCGTGATCACAAACAATGTGGTGGACGCTGGCGAGATGGTCAAATTTTATTAGACACAAATAAAAATGTATTACGTGTTTTTTCAGCGATTCCTGAAAAAGATAACTTGGTATGGAATAGCAGTGGTGGGTTAGATGATTTTATTGTCTGGCTGCCTACGGGTTATACCAATGGACAGCGCGGCACGTTTTATTATTGCGCTGGAAATAATAATACGAATAGTTCGCGAAAGGTTGTTTTGTTAGACACAGGACGGTCTTATACATCAGCGATGGATGCTGGAGAATATGCGAAGTACTGTATTTTGGGATGATGACTAACGGGTGGATGATAACAACCATTCTCCCATCTTTTGTGTCATCTCCTTAAAATCAGGGTTATAACTCAATCGCTGAATCACATATCTTTTTCTATTCTCTTCACTGACAGCACCCAAAAAAATCTCCTGATGTCGTGGTGCTTTATTATCAGCATATTGCAGGAAATCACGATAATCACCCCGTTGTCCATAGTGCGGATTATCAGGTGAATTGGTTAAACAGATATGCGAAAAATCGAGTATTTTTTCTTCGGGAAAAAAACTGCTTTTTACATTCGCTCGATTATCTTCAATCAACTCATGATGGCGGGCATACCACAATAACTCACTCTTGGGATGAGGTTGCGAAGTAAAAAAATCAAGGCAAGCTTTAGGACAGATTACTTCATCCTCTGCGCTGATCGCTAAAAATACAGGAATCGATAAAGTATGTTGTTTTAAGCGCTGTTGCGTTTTTACAATCAGCTGATAAATTTGTCGCGCAGCATTGCATGTAAAAGACTCATATTTGGTTGTATCTTTTTGAAAGCTGCGTTTTTTATACCATTTTGTATTGGGTACAATCCATTGCACCCAGCGTTGCCAATAGCTAAGAAAACCGATTAACCATTGTTTGGGTAATCTTAAAGCAGGCGAGATCAGCAAAAGACCTTTGATGCGGGTATCGCTAAGCGCTTTGTGTAATGCCAAAACACCACCCAGCGAAAACCCCAATATAAAAATATCATCGACTTCTTTGGCTAAGGTTTCTACGCCATAATCCACGGCTTTTAACCATTCACTATGATGCACGTTTAACAAATCACCGGGCACTGTTGCGTGTCCTGGCAATAAAATACTGCGCACTAACAATCCTTGTTTTGCAAAATAATCGCCTAAGTCTTTCACCATAAAAGGTGAGTCGTACAAACCATGTATCAGTAACAAACCTTGTTTGGGTATCGTGGTTGAAAGCCACTCGCGAGGAGAATTTGCATCTAGAATATACCGCTCGCCTTTCAAGACACTGTTTTCTGTTAAGGCATTGTCCCGCAAAAAATCGCGGGATGTGTTTGGGTGGCAAGCGGTATTTCTATTTGAATTTAAGGGGGAAGCAAAACACTTCCCCCTTAAAAAACCCCCTGGTTTTGTATTCGAACTTGAAGATACAAAACCAGTATCTTCAAGTTGAATGGGTATAGACTGCGTCGTTTCGGGTGTTAGATCAATTCTCGCCTTGGCAATCATCTGGCGTGTTTTTTCAATATATTCAGCAAAGGACAGCGTAGCATTGCCGTGAAAGTGGCTGTTTAAGCCTGATGGTTGGAACAGGCGTGGAGTTGGTTTCATGTTGTAAAATTGCTTAATTAAACTCGGAACTTATGGGATAACGCCAGTCTTTTCCAAACGCACGTTCTGTGATGCGCGTGCCTGGTGGTGATTGACGACGTTTATATTCATTGCGATCCACCATCTGTATCACACGACGCACAGTCGCTTCATCAAAACCCGCGTGAATAATCATCTCTAAACTACGGTCACGTTCAATATAGCGTTCTAAAATTTCATCTAAAATAGGGTAGGGCGGTAGCGAGTCTTGATCGGTTTGATCAGGAGATAACTCAGCAGAAGGCGCGCGCGTGATGACACGCTCTGGAATCACAGCAGACAAACTATTTCTATAGGCTGCCAATCGATAAACCATCGTTTTAAACACATCTTTTAATGCGCAAAAACCGCCTGCCATATCGCCATACAACGTAGAATAACCCACGGCCGTTTCACTTTTATTGCTGGTCGTTAATACCATGGCATTTTTTTTATTCGCAATGGCCATGAGTAAATTTTCTTCGGTAGTATCCACAGGCAGGTTTTGAAACAGTGGGCTTAATGTGTCTAAAAAAGCTTGAAAAACAGATTCGATTGATAATATTTCATAGCTTATACCCATTGTTTCAGCTTGTTTTTTTGCATCTTCCAAACTCATTTCTGCGCTATAACGGGAGGGCATCATGATCGCTTGTACATTTTCTTTTCCAAGGGCATCCACTGCAATGGCCAGCGTCAGTGCAGAATCAATGCCGCCTGATAATCCCAGTACAACGCGTGAAAAATTATTCTTTTGTACATAGTCACGCACGCCCAATACCAGTGCTTTATAAATG
>JBIIEG010000145.1:0-3156 GCA_044237955.1 Gammaproteobacteria bacterium | reverse complement strand
CAGCCTGCCAGTGTTGATACCCATCCAGAAAATGCCATACCCACTAACACCATCGCTACCCATCTAGCAGGCACAGCGTTACGCCAGATTTGCCATGCGGAAAGCCAGGATACTGCCAGCATTAAGAGCCCCATACCTACCATGATGCGAAAGGCGAAGAAGACGGGCGCAACCGGTGGATGCTTGCCTTCAAATTCGTTGAGACCTTTCACCTCGCCACGAAAGGAGTGCGTTAGGATAAGTGAGGCCAGATGAGGGACGCCAAGCGCATAGTCATTACTGCGTGTTTCTTTATTAGGTACAGCAAAAAGTAGCATGGGCGCGCCGCGCTCTGTTTCCCAAATACCTTCCATGGCAGCAATCTTTGCAGGCTGATATTCCAAGGTGTTCAGACCGTGCATATCGCCCACTAGAATTTGCAGTGGGATCAGCAGCGCTGCTGCATAGATGCCGGTTCGCATGGCTACCATCACACTTGCGCATTTGTCTCCCCGCAGAAAACGATAGGCGGATATACCTGCAATCAAAAATGCGGCTGTCAAACCCGATGCAATGAGCATGTGTGTGAGGCGGTAGGGCATAGAGGGATTAAAGACGATCGCTAACCAGCTGGTCGCATGCGCTTTGCCGTCAATCATTTCAAAACCTGTGGGTGTGTGCATCCATGAGTTCAGTACGATAATCCAGAACGCGGACATGGTCGTACCAAAGGCGACCAGCACCGTCGCCAGTGTATGGATGCGATTGGACACTTTGTTGAATCCAAAGAGCATAATGCCCAAAAAGGTAGCTTCGAGAAAAAATGCGGTGAGTACTTCGTAAGCAAGCAGTGGTCCTGCAATATTCCCAACGGTCATCATAAATCCTGGCCAGTTGGTGCCAAATTGAAACGACATGGTGATGCCCGATACCACGCCGAGCGCGAAACATAGTGCGAACACTTTTATCCAAAATGTATAGGCATCCATCCACTTCATATTGTTTGTAGCGTTGTATCGGAGTTTGAAGAACAGCAATATCCAACCCAATGCAATCGTGATGGTGGGAAACAAAATATGAAAGGAGATGTTTGCACCAAATTGCATGCGAGCCAGGATGAGCGCATTCATGGGTTTTTCTCTTTTTTATTTTTTCTGCCGGGGATCAGTTTGATTTTGTCTTTCATCTCATAAAGCTTATAGACTTTGGAACCGAGTTTGAGCAGATTGATTAACCTGTCAATATCCATTTTCTGCATATCCTGATACCAGCTGGTTAGCATATCGATCAGGTCATGCATCTCGCGCATTTTTTCCTGCGCATGTTTTTCTTCGTTACTCGATGGACTCACGAGCATTACGTCCCGCAACATGGAAAGCGTCGGCTCAATCTCTCGCTTGCGACGCTCTTCAACCAGTGTGCGTACAATTTCCCATATATCATCAGGGGTCGTGAAATAATCGCGGCGGTCACCGGGCATGTGTTTCATGCGTATCAGCTGCCAGCTATCCAACTCCTTCAGCCCCATGCTGACATTCGAGCGTGAGAAGCCTAGCGTTCCTGTAATATCTTCTGCGTTGAGCGGGACGGGTGAGATATACAAGAGGGCATAAATCTGGCCGACTGTGCGGTTAATACCCCAACGGCTGCCCATTTCTCCAAAATGTAGTACAAAGGATTGAATCAGTGGCGTCATTTTCTGTGTTTCCTGTAATTTCAGTAATTACAGAAATAATGATAATTTTTAAAGATGTGAGTGTCAATGCGTATGTTAACTATTCAGGCGCGAACTTTGTCATTCCCGCGAATGCGGGAACCCATCCCAGTATGGCAATGATGCGAAGGAAATATTTAAAAAATAAAATTCTGAAGTATTTTTCTTAAATACAAGTCAGGATTTAGGAGCGGTACATGGATAGTTTTCTGCCTTCGGGGGAATGACAAAGTTCGCGCCTGAATAGTTATTACATATGTAGGAAGCAAATAAACTGTTAAGTAAATGCAGATACTAATGGGGAATTTTGTGTATACTTTTTAGAACTTAAAACTTACTTGAAAAGGAACCCATGCAAAATAATCGACCAACAGAAAATCCATTTTTAGCTTTGATTAGGCAAAGTGTCTGGAACATAGAAGATTTTATTTCATTGTTAAAAGAAGCGGCTAACCGCAATAAAGAGCTTGTATTTTTTGATGGGTTGGCTGACCTGTTATCAGAATGCTCAACGTTGACTGCTGTCATTAGATTTCAGGACCCTCGTCCCATGATCTTAAGTTTTATTGCGCAATATAAAATATTTAATAAAAGCGAGAGCGCTTTTTATCATCAAACATTCGAGCCAATATTAAGTGCAATGATTTCCGCTAGTCCCAACTGTGTTCATCGCATTTCTTCTGCCAATTTTATCAAACGTATGGCGATAAAAGGCGTTATGGCAAGATTTGACCTTGAGCCACCGTTTATTCGATTTATCACCAATGTGCGATCTGATATTAAAGTGAGAGCGCCTGCTTAAGGGAAGCTCCATATCCATTTAACTTGAATGGATATATAAATGAAAAATCAAGCGAGAAAGAAACTTTATGAATTTCATTATTGGCGTCGATGATTTTGGTGAAGTAATTAAAGAAAAATTTAACTTTGTCGACAAAAGTCTTTTTATAAAAGAAGTGATGGACAATAGCAGCACAAAAGCGACGGTCATCACGCGCCCGCGCCGCTTTGGCAAAACGCTTAACCTGTCCATGTTGCATCATTTTTTAGCGTCTGAAGTAAACCAGCTTCAAACAAAAGGCATGTTCGATCAGCTGAAGATTGCACAGGCAGGCAGTGCGTATATGGATCATCAGGGCAAATACCCTGTGATTTTTATTAGCTTGAAGAGTGTGCATGATTCTAAATTCACGGATGCTTATGGCCAACTGCGGACATTGATTCAGAAAACTTATCGAGAACACCGCTATCTAGAGACAAGCACCAAATTACATGTGGATGAAAAAAAATTATATGAATCTATTGTAGCGAGAGAGGTAACGGATAGGGCTGTTTTAGAAAATTCATTACAAGAACTCTCAAGATTTTTACATTTACATCACGGTGTTAAGCCTTGGATACTCATTGATGAATATGACACGCCCATTCAGTCCGCTTACTTTCATGGCTATTACGAGGACATG